>RFST01000100.1 GCA_009923855.1 Actinomycetota bacterium | reverse complement strand
ACGTGCGATGAGCGATGGGCGGCAGGCCAGCGGTGGCTGCTAGGGCGAGGCTCGATGACAACTCAGGCGGTCGATCAGCAAAGTCTCTGCTGACTATTCGACCAACTTCGTGGCCGCCCTGGTCGAGAACCACCACGGCGGGAATGCCGATGCCGTCACGTTCGTCGGGGTTCCAGAGCCCCATTGGGCGCAGCCATGTCTCGCCGTTCGGATCGCTAACGATGGGAAACGGAAGATCCCATCGTTGCCGCATCGCTTCGTTTCGGCCGGGATCATCAACGGTGAGCGCAACGACATCGACGCCGGCCTTGTGGAACTCTTCAATGTGGTTCGCCAACTGCACCAGTTGGCCGCAGCAATATGGTCACCAGTCACCGCGGTAGACGACAACAAGGACACCACCGACGGTGCCGTCGTCGTCATCGCGATGGAGACCTTTCATGATCATGTGGCCACCGTAGCCCGCGGTCGTCCGATTGGGCCAAGGACGAAGACCAGCATTGCCGCAGCAGACGCAATCGACCCCGCCCAGAACACCGCCGCTGCCCCCGATGCCGACAACAGCACACCGGCCAGTAGCGGCCCCGATGTCTGGCCGAGTCGGGCGAAACCCACCCATGTCGCCACGACCGCGGCGCGATGTTCGGGTGGGGCAGCGGCCACGGCCACCTCTTGAAGGTTGGGGATCAGAGCGCCTTCGCCGACGCCGTAGAAGAGCGCACCGATCACTAGCACGGCCAGCGCACCGGTTGCCCCGATGAGGGCCATACCCAGAACCCAGGTGGCGGCACTGGTCACCAGCACCACACGAATATCGACCACGCGTCGGATGCGTCCGAGATTGAAGCCGGTGGCGGCAGCCGTGATGGCCGGCGCACCGATCAGCACCCCACGCCAGCCCGATGAGAGGTCGAAACGCGTTTCGAGATGGGTCGGCATGGCCGTGAGGAACACACCGAAGATGATCGCGAACGTCAGCGTGCCCACCAACAAGGTGGTGGCGATCACCGGGGTTCGCAGGGCTGTGCCGATCCCCGACAGTTGATCGCTCAGTGGTGTGACCGCCCGCGGTGCTTCCCCGTCGAGCACCCGCAGAGCGAGGTACGCGCCGGCAAATCCCACGGTGTACCCCACGGTGGTGAGACGCCACCCCACGAGTTGCCCCGCTATTCCACTGAACAGCGGGATGACCGCAACACCAACGGTCAGTACCGCGGCGTTGCGGCCGATCCACATCGTGCGTCGCTCGTCGTCGAAGTGGTCACCGATGAGCACGACAGCCAAGTTGACGAGACCCGCTGAGCCCACCCCCATCAGCAAGCGGGTTGCCAGCAGCAGCCCAAAATTCGGTGCCAAGGCGGTGAGGATTCCCGCCAGGCCGAAGATCGCGAGGCAGGTTGCGAGCACCGGTCGACGGCCGAGCCGATCGGCGGCGATACCGATCACTGGGGCTAGCACAATGCCCGGCAGGGAGGCCGCAGCGACCAAAGGGCCAGCCGCGGCATCGGAACGATCGAAGGTGTCGAGGATGTCGGGGATGAGTGGAGCAACGAGACTGTTGCCCATGATCCCGGTCAGCGTCGACACAAATACGAGCGGAAGGATCCGCCGGGGGGTGTGAGGGGTCACGACATCGCACCCTAGGGTTTGGGACACCTGCGATGGCGACTGGTAGCCTCGGACAACGATGTCGCTGTTCCTGCGGGATTACCTCAACGTGGTCTGGTTCGGCCTCGCGGCCATCGTGCTCGCGAGCCTTCTACTGGGCATCGCGGCCGCCATTCGGCCGTCGCGTCCCAATGCCCAAAAACTGATCGCCTACGAGTCCGGTGTGGACCCGGTCGGCATGGGCTGGTCGCAGAGCCAGGTGCGCTACTACGTGTTTGCGCTGCTGTTCGTGATCTTCGATGTGGAAGCCGTGTTCATTTTTCCGTGGGCAGCCTCGATTGAGCGGTACGGCGCGTTTGGTCTCGTGGTCATGCTGCTGTTCATCTTCTTGCTGCTCGATGGTCTGTTCTACGCATGGAAACGAGGGCTCCTGCGATGGGTCTAGTCGACCGTGGCCGCCTCCCGCGGCCGCTCACCAAGTTGTTCAATCTGGGTCGCTCGTACTCGATGTGGGTGTACCAGTGGGGTCTTGCCTGCTGCGCCATTGAGATGGGGGCGGCGTTTGGCTCGCCCCGTTACGACGTGATGCGCCTTGGCGTCATCCCATTGCCGGCAAGCCCGCGGCAGGCCGACCTCGTGGTGATCTCCGGCACGGTGACCGACAAGATGGCGCCGTCCATCCGTCGTCTCTATGAGCAGATGCCCGAGCCCAAGTACGTGATCTCGATGGGGTCGTGTGCGAACTGTGGCGGGCCTTACTGGGACTCGTACTCCGTCACGAAAGGTGTCGATCAGATCATTCCGGTCGACGTCTACGTGCCGGGTTGCCCACCGCGCCCAGAGGCCTTGCTCGAGGGTGTGGTGCTGTTGCAGCAGCGCATCAAGAACGAGGACATGGCAGCCAAGTGGCGCGGCGACGAGTTCACACCGCTGCAGCGTGGTGATGCAGCGGAGCCAATCGTGGTCGGTGGTGGTCCCATTGAGTGACACCGACCTTGAGGCATCCGCGTCGCCCGACGAGTTGCGCGACGGCATCGTTGCCGCATTGACCTCTGACCTCGGCGATGGCGTCGTCGATTCCCATGTGGTGTCGGGCGACGATGTGTGGGTACGGGTCACCGCCGAATCGTGGGTGGCCGCCGGTCAGGCCCTGCACCGCCGTGGGTTCACCTATTTCTGTTTCCTGTCGGCGATCGACTGGATGCCGTCCCCGTATGGACGCGGCGAGGACGACCCCAGCGCGGACGACGATGGCGACGACACCGTCGACGAGATGCGCCCCGGGTACACCGGTGGTGACACGCGCTTCCAGTTGTTGGCTCGCGTGGTCGATCCCCAACGCCATGTTGGCGTCACCTTGAAAGCGGACGTTCCCGAAGCCGCTGACGGTTCGTTGGCAATGCCGACGTGGGTGCCGGTGTACGCCGGCGCAAACTGGCACGAGCGTGAAACCGCTGAGATGTTCGGCATTGCATTCATCGGCCACCCAGATCCGCGCAAGATGTACTTGCCGGGTGATTTCGAGGGTCATCCCCTGCGCAAAGACTTCCCGTTGCTGGCGCGCATGGTGAAGCCATGGCCGGGCATCGTCGACGTTGAACCGATGCCGGAGAAGGACGAGGCGGCCGAGGGCGGTGCCGCAGACGACAACGCAACGGGGGAGACGGACGGAGGCGCCACATCATGACGATGCTCAGCGAACGCCAGCAACTCTCCTACATTGCCGCTCAAGCCGCGGATGCGCGATTGAACGTCGAGTTGGAGACCGAGGGTATGACGCCCGCAGCACCCGGCCACGCACGGCACGCTGCGCATCATCGCCCGCCTCGACGGCGAGCAGGTGGTGTGGGCTGAGCCGTCGGCGGGCTACATGCACCGCGGCTACGAGAAGCTCACCGAGGTGCGCACCTTCCCGCAGGTCACTTCGTTAATCAACCGCATCGACTGGCTCGGCAGTTTCGCCAACGAAGTGCCGTTCATTTTGGCCGCAGAGAAGCTGATGGACATCGAGGCGCCGCCACGCGCCCAGCACATCCGCACCATCTTGTTCGAACTGTCGCGTATTGCGAACGTCGGGTTGTTCCTCGGCGACCTCGGTGTGCAGATGGGCGCGGTGACGCCGGTCTTCATGGCGTTCCGTGATCGCGAATACGTGCTGAATCTGATCGAAGGAGCGACCGGCGGTCGTTTCCACCCGAACTTCGACCGTATCGGTGGCCTGAAAGACGATCTGCCCAAGGGCTGGATCGACGAGACCAAGCAGGTCATGAAGAAACTGCGCCGCTTCTGCGACGAGATCGACGACCTCCTCTTCGGCAACGAGATCTTCCAGAGCCGGATGCGTGGCGTGGGTGTGATTCCGTCCGACATCGCTCTGCAATACGGGTTGTCGGGTGCGAACCTGCGCGCCTCAGGAGTGGAGTGGGACCTGCGCCGCGACCAGAGCCTGCCGATGGCATGGGACAAGGTCGACTGGAAGGTGTGGACCCACCCCGACGGTGATTCATGGGCACGATGCTGGGTGCGTCTCCAAGAGGTGCGCGAATCCACCAAGATCGTCGACCAACTCCTCGACACCATCCCGGCTGGTCCGGTGATGGCGAAGGTTCCGCGCATCATCAAGGTGCCCGAGGGCGAAGCCTGGGTCTCCACGGAGAACCCCCTCGGTGAGATGGGGTACTACGTCGTGAGCAAGGGTGACCTCGGTCCGTTCCGGGTGAAGATCCGCTCGGCGTCGTTCAACAACATGTCGATCGCGCCCTGGGTGCTGAAGGGCGTGTACGTGCCCGACATCATCACCATTTTGGCGAGCCTGTATTTCATTCTCGGAGACATTGACCGGTGAGCGCGCTCCTCGCTGTTGAAATCCCGTATTGGGGACAGTCACTGCTGCGCGTGCTCGGCGGCATCGTCGCGGTGCTGCTGCCAGCGGGCACCATCGTGTATCTGTTCCTGTTCAAGATGATGTCGTTCATGCAGAGCCGCCTCGGGCCGATGGAGGCCGGGCCGTTCGGGTCGATGCAGCTCTTTGCCGAGGTGGGCAAGTGGCTACAGAAAGAAGACATCGTGCCTGCCGAGGCCGATGCCCGGATCTACAAGCTGGCGCCGGTCATCGTGCTGTTGTCCACGTTTTTGTTGGTGGTCGTGGTGCCCTTTGGCCCCGATGCCTACTTCGTCGACTTCTCCGCCGGCGTGTTCTACGCCCTGGCCATCGGCTCGGTGTCGGTCATCGGCATCTTGGTCGCCGGCTGGTCCAGCGCAAACAAGTACTCGTTGCTCGGCGGGCTGCGTGCCGCCGGCCAGCTCATCGCCTACGAATTGCCGATGGTGCTCGCGGTCGTTGGTGTGGTGATCCAAGCCGGGTCGATGAACCTGCAAGACATCGTTGTTGCGCAGAACTCGGGGTCGATCTTCGGTTGGGATGGAGTGGGCTTTCCCTTTGTCCTCACCCAGTTCGTTGGCTTCTTGGTGTTCATGATCGCGGTGCAGGCCGAGTTGACCCAGGTGCCCTTCGACATGCCGATCGCTGAATCCGAGCTGGTGTCGGGCTACATGACCGAGTACTCGGGTTTCCGCTTCCTCATCTTCTTCATCGGTGAGTTCGCCACCGCTGGCGTGTTCGCATTCATCGCGTCGGTGCTGTTCCTCGGTGGCTGGGGTGTGCCATTCTCCTGGTTCGGCTGGGAGGGGCTTGACGATGTCGACAACTGGATGAACATCGGCGGCCCGCTGATCATGTTCACCAAGATGCTGGTGCTCACCGGCATCATCATGTGGGTGCGCTTCTCCTACCCGCGGTTCCGTGAGGACCAGCTCCAGCGATTCGCGTGGAAGGTGCTCATCCCGATCTCATTGGCCAACATCGCCCTGACGGCGATCGTGAAGGTGGCGGTCTGATGCCGAAGATTCCCGGTCTGATCAAGGGCCTGGGCGTCACGATGGGGACGCTCGGCCGCACAGTGCGCGACGGTGCCGACACCGTGCAGTACCCGCACGCAAAAGAAGCTCCGCCCGTTCGGGCCCGTGGCGTCATTGCGCTTCGCGAGGACAACTGCACGGCCTGCATGCTCTGCGCCCGCTCGTGCCCCGATTGGTGCATCTACATCGAGGGCCATAAGCAGTTGGCTCCGCCACGTCGCGCAGGTGGCAAGCCGCGACAGG
The DNA here is from genome assembly GCA_009923855.1 of Actinomycetota bacterium. Lineage (GTDB taxonomy): Bacteria > Actinomycetota > Acidimicrobiia > Acidimicrobiales > Ilumatobacteraceae > Casp-actino5. Next base: position 1,461 of record RFST01000100.1, on the reverse strand, counting down.
TCAACCACCTCGACCGTTTCGACATCGACTACGCGCTGTGCATGTACTGCGGTATCTGCGTGGAGGTCTGCCCGTTCGACGCCTTGTTCTGGAGCCCTGAATACGAGTATTCCGAACCGCGTATCGCCGATCTCCTTCACGACAAGACCAAGCTCGGCGAATGGATGGAGACGGTGCCCGAGGCACCGGAACTCGAGGCCGGAGCGGAGAAGAAGAAGTGATCGCTGCCGACGTGAATGTGGCCCAGAATGTGGGCTTCTACATCATCGCCGCGATCATGGTGTACGCGGCACTCCGCGTGGTGACCACCCGCAATGTGGTGCACGCCGCCCTGTGGCTGGTGACCGTGCTCGGTGGTGTCGCCGCTCAGTACGTACTCGCCGCCGCCGAGTTTGTGGCTGTGTCCCAGGTCATGGTCTACATCGGTGCGGTGATGGTGCTGTTCCTGTTCGGCATCATGCTCACCCGAGCCACCATCGGCGCCGAAGGTGATCTGAACAACCGCAACTGGGCCATGGGCATCCCGGTGGCTGTGGCTCTGATCGGTGTGATGTCGTGGGTGATCATCGACGAGTACGGCTCGTCGACCATTGCCGAGCCGGAGACGGCCATGCCCACCGAGGCGATCAGCGACATCTACCTCCGTGAGGGTCTCGTGCCGTTCCTGGCGTTGTCGTTTGTGCTTCTCGCCGCAGCTATCGGGGCGATCGTCCTCGCGAGGAAGGACTGAGGCCCGGTATGTACGCGGTGAACTTCTTGCTGCTCGGTGCCGTGATGTTCGGCCTCGGTGTGTTCGGCGTGTTGGCGCGACGAAACGCGGTCACCGTCTTGATGTCGATCGAACTGATCTTGAACGCGGTGAACGTCAACCTCATCGCGTTCGCGCTGATGAACAACTCCGCCGAGGGCCATGTCTTCGCGTTGTATGTGATTGCGGTGGCGGCGGCCGAAGTCGGCGTCGGCCTCGCGATGGTGCTCATGATCTATAGGAACCGGCGATCGATCGCCCTCGATGAACTGTCGACGATGCGAGGCTGACGATGACTGCTGCCACTCTCCCCACCGGCTGGTTCCTCGAGAACGCTTGGCTGATTCCGATCATCCCGGCGATCGGTTTTGTTCTGATCATCGCCCTTGGCAAGCGGTTGCCCGCCAAGGGCAGCGAGATCGGCATCGTGTCGATCGGGGCGTCGCTCGTGCTGGCGATCGGTGCCACCTACCAGTGGATCGATCGTGTGTCAGCCGCCGGCGGCGGCGAACATGCCGGCCCGATCTCGGGTGTGTTCGGATTCGCCCGATCGATCTTCCCCTCGGCGTCGGAAGCGGGAACCGAGACCTACGTCGAGCCGGTGATCAAGTCGTGGACCTGGTGGCAGTCGGGTGGCCTCGAATTCGGCTTCGGCCAGCACATCGATGGTTTGGCGATCATGCTGCTGCTGCTCGTCACCTTCATCTCGTTGT
>RFST01000099.1 GCA_009923855.1 Actinomycetota bacterium | reverse complement strand
GGCATCCGGGTGCAGTGTTCCGGTCGTCTCGGCGGCGCGGAGATGAGCCGCACCGAGTGGTACCGCGAGGGTCAGGTGCCGTTGCACACCCTGCGTGCCGACATCGATTACGGCTTCCGCGAGGCAAAGACGGCCAATGGTCGCGTCGGTGTAAAGGTCTGGCTCTATAAGGGCGAGATCGTTCCCTACCGCTCGACGAATGACGACAAGATCACGCGCGAGGCTGCTATGGCCGTCGGCGAGACGTCTGGTCAGTCGGCCGACAGCGCCAAGCGCGTCGTATCCTCGGCCGGCCCCCGTGCCGACGACGCCCCGGCGGAGCCCCAGCCCTTGGTCGGCGAGGCGGATCCCGAACTCGAGAAGCTCCTCGACGAAGAAGAGATCATCACCCGTCAGACCCGTGACAGCAACGACACTCCGCAGTTCCGCGGGGACGACTGACCGAGTCGACAGGCACAGGAGAACATCATGTTGATGCCACGTAAAGTCGCACACCGTAAACACCACCGAGGCCGCACCCGCGGTATGGCCAAGGGCGGCACCGAGCTGTCCTTCGGTGAGTACGGCATCCAGGCACTCGAGCCGGGCTGGATCACCGCCCGTCAGATCGAGGCTGCCCGTATCGCCATGACCCGCTCCATCAAGCGTGGTGGCAAGGTGTGGATCAACGTCTTCCCCGACAAGCCGGTGACCAAGAAGCCGGCCGAGACCCGCATGGGCTCCGGTAAGGGCAACCCCGAGTTGTGGGTTGCTGTCGTGCGTCCGGGCCGAGTGCTGTTCGAGCTCTCGTTCCCCAATGAGGAGCAGGCCAAGATCGCCATGAACAAGGCGATTCAGAAGCTGCCGATCAAGGCGCGCATCATCACCCGTAACGAGACGATCTGAGGACGACGATGGCGAAGAAAGACAAACTGGTCGACGCCGACCTCGGCGAACTGCTCGAGGAGTTGCGTGAGTCCAAGCACGAGGCCCTGAACCTGCGTTTCCGCAATGCCACGGGCCAACTCGAGAACACTGCGGAGATCCGACGCGTGCGTCGCCGTATCGCCCGCATCAACACCCTGATCCGCCAGCGTGAGATCGCGGCGGCCGAGGCGGAGGCCTGACAATGAGCGAGACCGCAACCGAGAACGTCGCCGAGCGCGCAGCGCGCAAGGTGCGTGACGGCGTCGTGTCGTCCACCAAGATGGACAAGACGATCGTCGTCACGATCACCGACCGCGTGCGTCATGCCCGGTACAACAAGTTCATCGTCCGTCACAAGCGTCTGTACGCCCACGACGAGACGAACGACGCCCGAGTGGGCGACAAGGTGCGGGTCATGGAGACCCGTCCGCTCAGCAAGAACAAGCGCTGGCGGCTTATCGAGATCGTGGAGCGTGCACGATGATCCAGCAGGAATCCCGCCTGAGGGTGGCCGACAACAGCGGTGCCAAAGAGGTGCTGTGCATCAAGGTGCTCGGCGGCACCCGTCGTCGCTACGCCTCGATCGGCGACATCTTCGTCGCGACTGTCAAAGATGCCATTCCCGGCGCTGGCGTGAAGAAGGGTGACGTCGTGAAGTGCGTCGTCGTGCGGACGAAGAAGGAGAAGCGTCGTCCCGACGGCAGCTATATCCGCTTCGACGAGAACGCTGCCGTGATCATCAAGGACGACCTGACCCCGCGCGGCACGCGCATCTTTGGGCCAGTCGGCCGTGAACTTCGCGACCGTCGCTTCATGCGCATCGTGTCGCTTGCTCCGGAGGTGATCTGAGATGAAGATCCGCAAGGGTGACACCGTGCGCGTGATGACCGGTAAGGACCGCGGCAAAGAGGGCGTGGTCGACCGCGTGCTCCCCTCCGAGGACAAGATCGTCGTCACCGGTGTGAACACAGCCAAGCGTTCCCAGCGCGCCGTGCGGGCCAACGAGCCTGGCGGCATCATCGACAAGGACATGCCGATCCACGTCTCGAACGTGATGCTGGTGCACAAGGGCCGCCCGGTCCGTGTGGGCTACCGCGTCGACGACGCCGGCAACAAGGTGCGCATCGCGCGCCCATCGGGGGAGGAGATCAAGTGAGCACCCTGACCACGCCGCGGCTCAAGTCCCGCTACAACGACATCATCCGCCCGCAGTTGCGTGCCGACCTCGGCATCGACAACATCATGGAGATTCCTGCGATCGAGAAGATCGTGATCAACATGGGTGTGGGCCGTGCCGCCCAGCAGTCCTCGTTGCTCGAGGGTGCTGTGGCCGACCTCGCTGCGATCTCCGGTCAGAAGCCGGTGATCACGAAAGCGACCAAGTCGATCGCCGGCTTCAAGCTGCGCGAGGGCCAGGCAATCGGCTGCAAAGTGACCCTTCGTGGCGACCGTATGTGGGAATTCCTCGACCGCCTGATCGCGGTTGCCATCCCGCGTATCCGCGACTTCCGTGGCCTCCCGGCCCATTCGTGGGACGGGCGCGGTAACTACACCTTCGGTCTGTCGGATCAGACGGTGTTCATAGAGATCGATCAGGACAGGGTCGACCAGCCCCGCGGCATGGACATCACCATTGTCACCACCGCGAACGACAACGACTCGGGCAAGGCGCTGCTCGATGCATTCGGCTTCCCCTTCAAGCGCGGGGCCGACGCTGACAATGCGCCGCGCAAGAAGAAGAACCGCAACCCGCAGTTCCGCGGCGGCAAGAAGAAGTGACACGAGCGAGCGAACGGACGATCGAAACATGGCAAAAAAAGCATTGATCAATAAGGCGAACGCCACGCCGAAGTTCAAGGTGCGGGCCTACACGCGCTGCCGCAAGTGCGGCCGGCCGCGTTCGGTTCTGCGCAAGTTCGGACTGTGTCGGCTGTGCCTCCGCGAGATGGCACACGCTGGCGAGATCCCCGGCTTGACCAAGAGCAGCTGGTGAGAGGGAGGTAGACGCGACATGATGACCGATCCCATTGCCGACATGCTGACTCGCATCCGCAACGCCAACACGGCGAAGCACGATGCCGTCAGGATGCCCTCATCGAAGCAGAAGGTGGCCCTGGCCAAGGTGCTGGAGTCAGAGGGGTACATCGCTGGATTCGAGGTGGCCCCGGCCGCCACCGGACCCGGCGAGGTGCTCACCGTCCAGATGAAGTACTCATCCGAGCGCGACCGCACCATCTCTGGTCTGCGCCGCGTGTCGACCCCGGGTATGCGGGTGTACCGCAAGGCCGACGCCGTGCCACGCGTGCTTGGTGGCCTCGGGGTGGCCGTGTTGTCCACGAGCCACGGGCTCATGACCGATCGCGAGGCGCGCCGCCGCAAGGTGGGCGGCGAAGTCCTCTGCTACGTCTGGTGATCCGGGCGACGAGGAGGAGACAGCAACATGTCACGTATCGGTAACGCCCCCATCCAGGTGCCCAGCGGTGTCGACATCGCCGTGGCCGACGGGTCGATCACGGTGAAGGGCCCCAAGGGCACCCTCAGCCGTGAGATCCCCGGCCGCATCGAGGTCACCGTCACCGACGGTGTGGTGAACTGCTCACGTCCGAACGACGAGGGCAAGACCCGCGCCATGCACGGTCTGGTGCGCAGCTTGGTCAACAACATGGTGATCGGCGTCACGGACGGGTTCCGCAAGGAACTCGAGATCGTGGGCGTCGGTTACCGCGCCGAGGCGCAGGGTCCGAACTCCCTGCGTTTGAACCTGGGTTTCAGCCACCCGGTCAATGTCACGGCCCCCGACGGCATCACCTTCGAGGTGCCCCAGCCGACGCAGGTCGTGGTCACCGGCATCGACAAAGAGGTCGTCGGTCAAGTTGCCGCCGACATCCGCAGCATCCGCAAGCCCGAGCCCTACAAGGGTAAGGGCGTCCGTTACGCAGGTGAGCGCATCCTGCGCAAGGCCGGCAAAGCCGGTAAGAAGTGATCGGGGATCGCAATGAGTGATATCGCCAAGGCCCGACGCGCGGGTCGCATCACCCGGCATCGCCGGGTGCGCAAGAAGATCCACGGCACCGCGGCACGGCCGCGTCTTGCCGTGTTCCGCTCGAACAAGCACATCGTCGCCCAGGTCATTGATGACGACGCCGGGGTGACCCTGGCCGCGGCATCGACGGTCGAAGCCGATCTCCGCGCCGCAGGCCGGGGGTCGTCGGTGGCTGCTGCTGATCGCGTGGGAGCACTCGTCGCCGAGCGTGCCAAGGCCGCCGGTGTCTCCACGGTGGTCTTCGACCGCGGAGGATTCAACTACCACGGCCGCATCGCTGCGGTCGCCGACGCCGCCCGTCAAGCAGGTCTGGAGTTCTGATGTCCATGCACACATCCCCGCAGTCGGCCCCCGCCGAGAACGACGGTCTGCGCGAGTCGCGCGTCATCACCATCAACCGTGTTGCCAAGGTGGTCAAGGGTGGCCGTCGCTTCGCCTTCACCGCCCTGGTCGTGGTCGGTGACGGCAACGGTCGCGTCGGTCTCGGATACGGCAAGGCCAAAGAGGTGCCCCTCGCCATCCAGAAGGGGACCGAAGAGGCCAAGCGCAACCTGTTCGAGGTGCCCCTCGCCGGTTCCACCATTCCTCACGTCATCACCGGCACCACCGGTGGTGGTCGAGTCCTGATGAAGCCCGCTGCTCCGGGTACTGGTGTGATCGCCGGTGGCGCCGCACGCATCATCTTGGAAGAAGCTGGCGTGCACGACATCTTGTGCAAGTCGCTCGGTTCGGCGAACCACATCAACGTGGCCCGCGCCACGATCGACGGCCTCAAGTCGCTGCAGCGTCCTGATGAGGTCGCTGCGCGCCGCGGTCTTCCCGCCGACGAGTTCGTGCCCAAGGGCATGCTCAGCGCCTACAACGAGCGTCGCGCTGCGGCTGCTCGTCAGGGAGGTGAGCAGCAGTGAGCGATCGTTCGATCACCGTGACCCAGACCCGTTCGTCCATCGGCGCCAAGCCGAAGACCCGGGGCACGCTGCGTGCCCTCGGCCTTGGCCGCATCGGCAAGACGAACACCCTGCCCGATCGGCCCGAGGTGCGCGGCATGCTGCGCCGCGTGCCGCATCTGGTCGAGATCACAGAAAGTGGTGAGTGACAATGCGCGTCGATGACCTCGCACCCGCTCCCGGATCACGCAAGCGCGCCAAGCGCGTCGGCCGTGGTATCGCAGGCAAGGGCGGCAAGACCGCTGGCCGTGGCACAAAGGGCCAGCGCGCCCGCAACACGGTGGCCCGTGGCTTCGAGGGTGGCCAGATGCCGCTCAAGCAGCGCGTGCCGAAACTGCGCGGCTTTAACAACCCGTTCCGTGTGGAGTACTCGCCGGTGAATCTGCACCAGCTGTCCAAGCTGGGCGCATCCACCGTCGATATCGACTCGTTGGTTGCGGCCGGTTTGGTTCGCAAGGGTGCCTTCGTGAAGGTGCTCGCCCACGGCTCGATCGACACGAAGGTTGACGTCACCGTGCACGCGGTGTCGGCTGCTGCTCGTGCGGCGATCGAAGCCGCTGGTGGTTCGGTCACTCTGGTCGAACTGCCGTTCCGTGCCGAGGGCCGCGCCGGACGTCCGGCTGCCCAAGGCAACCAGTTCATGAATCGCTGATCCACCACCTGGCCTGTTGAGGCCGACACGACACGGGGGCATCCGATGGCCGTCATCGCGAATATCAGGAACATCTTCAAGATTCAGGATCTTCGTAACAAGATCTTGTTCACGTTCATGATCGTCGGTGTGTACCGCATCGGTGCCGCGATCCGCGTCCCCGGCGTGGACCCTTTGGCAATCGAGCAGTTGCGTGCCGGCGCGCAAGATGGTGCTCTCGGCTTGTTCAACCTGTTCTCCGGCGGAGCCTTCGAGAGCTTCTCGGTGTTCGCGCTCGGGATCATGCCGTACATCACGGCCAGCATCATCATGCAGGTCCTCGGTGTCGTGATTCCCAAACTCGAGGAATTGCAGCAACAGGGCGCAGTCGGTCAGCGCAAGATCACCCAGTACACCCGCTATGTCACCATCACCCTCGCGCTGTTGCAGGGGACGGTGTTGGTGTTCCTGTTTGGCAACGGTGGCGGCGGTGCGTTCTACTCGGCGGTGCAGGCACCATCGGTGCCGCTGCTGCCCGATGGCATCTGGCCCCGTGGCTATCTGATCATTCCCACCCTCGTCGCCGGCACGGCGGTGCTGATGTGGATGGGTGAGCTCATCTCCCAGCGCGGTATTGGCAACGGCATGTCGATGATCATCTTCGCGTCCGTGGTGGCAGGCCTGCCGTCGGGCTTCTACTCGATCCTGCAACTCAACAAGGTGTTCTGGTTCGTGGCGATGGTCGTGCTGACCCTGGGCATCATCGTGGCGGTGGTCTTCGTCGAACTCGGTCAACGCCGTATCCCGGTGCAGTTCGCAAAACGTGTGGTCGGGCGTCGCATGATGGGCGGCCAAAACACGTATATCCCGTTGAAGGTGAACCAGTCGGGTGTGATCCCGATCATCTTTGCCTCATCGCTGTTGCTGCTGCCCGCCATCCTCGTGAGCTTCTTGGGGAATGCCTCGGCCGACTCGTTCCGCGGTCGTATCCAGGGGTACGTCGACGAGTACATCTTGAATTCGCAGAACGTGGTGTACATCTCGTTGTTCGCGTTGTTGATCATCGCGTTCGCGTACTTCTACAACTCGATCGCGTTCGACCCGGTGCGTCAGGCTGACCAGATTCGCCGCCAGGGCGGTTTCATCCCCGGTGTTCGTCCCGGTCCGCGCACCGAGTCGTACCTTGCCAAGGCAGTGAACCGCATCACGCTGCCCGGCGCGGTGTTCATCGCGCTGATCGCCGTGCTGCCGTACATCTTGTTGTGGGCTGCCGGCGTGAGCACCTTCGCATTCGCCGGCACCAGTGTGCTGATCTCGGTTGGCGTGGCGCTCGAACTGATGCGCCAGATCGATTCGCAGCTGATGCTGCGTAACTACGAGGGGTTCCTCAAGTAGGTCCCGTGATACCGGGAGCACGACTGATCATCCTCGGCCGCCAAGGCGCGGGCAAGGGGACGCAATGCGTGCGTCTGTCGAGGCACTATGTGGTGCCACACATCTCGACGGGCGACATGCTGCGCGCTGCTGTCCGCGAGGGCACAGAACTTGGTCGTGCTGCCAAAGAAGTCATGGATGCGGGCGGCTTGGTCGGTGACGACATCATGATCGGCATCGTGCGCGAACGCCTCGCCAAGGCCGATGCCACCACCCGCGGGTACATCCTCGATGGGTTCCCGCGCACCGTGGCCCAAGCTGAAGCTCTGGCGGACATCACGACTGACCGACCGATCCACGCCGTGATCCGGCAACCCCGACAACGTATTCCAACGCCTGACCGGGGTGATCGAGAGTCGTCGGCACAAC
>RFST01000098.1 GCA_009923855.1 Actinomycetota bacterium | reverse complement strand
CGGCGGGAATCCTCGGTGAACGACGCCAGGATTTGGGTGCGGTTCTCGATGTCGATGCCGGCGCGCAGGCTCGGCGTCTCCAAGTTGGCCCACAACGTCTCCTTGGTCATCCACACACCAAATGGGCTGTTCGCCACAATTTCGGCGGCCACGCCGAGCACGGTCGGCATCAAGTCGGCATCGGCGACACTGCGGCTCACGATGCCGAGGCGTTCCGCTTCGGCAGCGTCGATGACCCGACCGGTGTAGATCAACTCCCACGCCCGTGACACCCCAATGAGGCGAGGCAGTGTCCAACTGAGTCCCATGTCGCAGCCTGAGATGCCGAGTCGGATGAATGCCGTGCCGAGCCGGGTGGACTCTGCGCAGTAGCGGATGTCGCTCGCGCAGGCCCACGCCAACCCACCTCCAGCGACCGCGCCATTAATCGCTGCGATCACCGGTTGGCGGATCGCGCGGATGTGGTGCACAACCTCGGCGATGTGTTGCTGCACCGCCATGCCGCGCTGGGCCTCACCGAGGCCTTCGGTACCGGGCACCGTGCCGTAGCCGTTCAAATCGAGCCCGGCGCAAAAGCCGCGTCCAGCGCCGGTGAGGATCACCACACGGCAGTCATGGTCGGCGTCGATGGCGTCGAGCGTGTCGTGCATCGCGGCCACAAGATCCACGGTCAGCGTGTTCAACCGTTCGGGCCGGTTGAGAGTGAGGCGTGTCACCCCGGCGGCGTGGTGATCGGCCACGACGAGATCGCTGGTGGTGTCAGCGTCGGGTGTGTCAGCCGGTGGCGTCATCACCGCATGCTGTCACCGTAGTGGTGGGCGCCACGGTGTCGGAGCAACCGGTCAGAAACTGCCCTCTTCGGCCCGGTCGATGCCCTGCAGCAGAATCAGGTCTTCGTGGAGTTCCATCCAGATGTCGTGGAAGGACTCACACATCACGCCGGTGAAGCGGCTGGTGTTGCCCGCGGCCACCTCCGCACCGGCCACGTCGAGCCGGCCGACGTAGCGTCCGAGACGGGGCAGGGTTGCAGCCATCTCATCGATGATGTCGCGGGCGTCGGTGTTGAGGGCTCCCAGCCGTTCGATGCAACCGGCGTCGTAGTCGGCGTCGCTGTGGTCGTTCTGTTCGCCATTGCGGAGCTGCCATGACGTGCACAGATCCTTGAACGCAGTGTTCAGCTCGAGGAATTGCTCATAGGCCACAGCAAGGTCCACCGGCGCGCTCTCGCGGCGCTCGGCCAACAACATCGCGTGCCGTTCACGACCCTCGGTGGTGAGCGAGTACATCGACCGCGCCTCCATGAACCGCACATGCCCCGAGTCGACGAGCCCGGCCAAGATGGCATCGGGATGTGTGCCCAAACTCTCGGTGAACGCATCGGGCGTCGCAAACCCGCGGAGACGCATGACGTGGAGCACCATCAACTCATCAACGTCGACGGTGATGCCGCCACCAACCGCCTCGGTGGTCGCGGATACTGAATCGGCCTGGGTGACGGTGGTTGCGGGTGTGACCGCGTTTTCGTCCACGCGGCCCATCTCGATGAGCGTGCGGGCCGCGGCGAGACGTGCGAGAGGTACCCGGAATGGTGAACAGCTCACGGTGGTCACCCCGGCGTGCAGCAATGTGGCGATCGATGCGGGATTGCCGGCGTGTTCGCCGCAGGCACTGGTGGTGATCGACGGGTTGGCGTCGCGTGCCCCGGCCACCGCATGGCGCACCAACTCACCGACGCCGTCGGGGTCGAGAACCTCGAATGGATTCGCCCCGAACACGCCCATCTCTCGGTATGCCGGCAGCAGCCGCGCTTCGACATCGTCGCGCGACAGACCAAAGGTCAACTGTGTGAGGTCATTCGTGCCGAACGACACGAAGTCGGCATGCCGGGCGATGGCGGCCGCGGTGACCGCCGCTCGTGGCGTTTCAATCATCGTGCCGATCCGCACATGTTCAGCATCGAGGCCGGCATGGTTCTGCACAGCCAGCACACCGCTCACCAGTGCGCGCGCCCGTTGCATCTCGGCGGCGTCGGATACCAACGGAATCATGATCTCGACCCGCGGGTTGCGTCCGGCGTCGAGGTGTTCGATCACGGCGGCGCACAGCGCGTGCACCTGCATCTCGTACAGGCCGTGGCGCAACAACCCGAGGCGCACGCCGCGGGTGCCGAGCATCGGGTTCGACTCGTGCAAGCGTCGTACCGATGCAAGATCATCGGCCACATCGCCGGTGGCGGCTGCCACCTCCAACGCCACAAGATCTGGCAAGAACTCGTGCAGGGGTGGGTCGAGAAGTCGGACGGTGATCGGCGCACCATCGAGGGCGTTGAGCAGATCAGCAAAATCGCGGGTCTGTAGTTCGCGCAGCTCGTCGAGGGCTGTCTGCTCGGTATCGCGATCGGTGGCCAGAATGAATCGCCGCATCACCGGAAGGCGATCGGGTGCCAAGAACATGTGCTCGGTGCGACACAACCCGATGCCCACCGCGCCCATGCTGAGGCCCTGGGTGGTGTCGTCTGGAGTGTCGGCATTCACTCGTACGGCAACACCGGCGGAGGTGATGACCTGGTCAGCCCACCCGAGCAGTTGATCGACCTGTGGCGGTGCGTCGGTGATGTTCACTGCCATCTGGCCGGCATACACCGCCCCGGTGTGGCCATCGATGGTGATCATGTCGCCAGCAGCGAATGTCTGAGCGCCAATCGTGATCGTGTCGCCATCGATCGACAGTTCAGCAAGGCCGACCACGGCCGGGATACCCCACCCGCGCGCCACCACCGCCGCATGACTTGTCAGTCCGCCACGTGCGGTGAGAATGCCGCGCGAGGCGCGCATGCCCAGCACATCATCCGGGGTGGTTTCAGGGCGCACCAAGATGACCGCCTGGCCGCTGTCTGCTGCGGCCATGGCTTGGTCGGCGTCGGTGGCGATCACACCGGATGCGGCGCCCGGTGATGCTGGTGTGCCCGTCGCCACTGCATCAGGTGCGTCCTGGCCGTCGAGAGCGCCGTGGAGGAACTGCAAGAGGACATCGGGTTCGCATTCACGCAGAGCGTCGATGATCGCCGACGCGGTTCCTGCACCGGTGGCGGCATCGACGAGGTCGACCAACTGTTGCTGTGACATCACAGTTGTCAGACTACGGCTCACAAGAGGCTGGGCGAAAGCGGCCACGACCCGTGGCAGTGACGGTTCTTGGTGTGTTGCGCGAAGGTGGACAGAAGATGAAATCACGAGGCCGCAAGCCAGCGGCCACCTGCGGACGCGTCGCAGTGGTGCTACAACCTGTGGTGTGCATCCCCTCGTGCGTGACCCTTCCCGCGTCGTTGCTCTTGCCGGAGCCGACAACTTCCGTGATCTTGGCGGGTACCCGATCCCCGGCGGGGGTGAGGTAGCGCGCGGTCTGGTGTATCGCTCCGACGGGCTGCAGGCGCTCACCGACGATGACCTCCGCGTGGTTGAGGAGCGTGGTATCACCACGGTGATCGACCTTCGCCACCAGCGCGAATTCGATCTTCGACCGAGTCGGCTGCCCAGCAGCGCCCAGCGGGTGTCGCACTGTTTGATGTCGCCGGTGGATGCTGCAGGTAAGGCCGCCGATGTTCGTCAAGCTGCCCGTGAGTCCGGTGATGGCCACGACATGTTGGAGGTGATGTACACGCTGATGATCGATCATTCAGCGCAGCGGTTCGCCGATGTGATCACCACGATCACCGACGCCGACGCACCCGTGTTGTTCCACTGTCACGGCGGCAAAGATCGCACCGGGCTGGTGGCAGCATTCGTGCTCGAACTGCTCGGCGTGGAGCGCGAACTGGTCCTCGACGACTATGTGCTGACCAGCGAATTGCGTGTGGCCGATGCCGATGCGTTCCGCGACCTGATGGATGACGGCCTGAGCGCTGCTGCGGCCGCTGGTGTGCTCGGCGCGCCGCGAGAGCTGATGGTCAGCATCCTTGGTCGACTCGATGCCGAGCACGGGGGAGTGGGCGGCTACCTCCGCGATATCGGTGGCCTCGATGACACAGTGATCAGCCGGTTGCGCGACCGCTTGGTGAAATTGTGATCATGGGAGTGTTCGGGTCGTTCGGGCAGTAGCGTGACCTTACGGTTCGCGGTTTGACGAGCCGGTCACTGCGAATACCCCTCAAGGAGGCCCGACATGGCCACGGGCATTGTGAAGTTCTTCAACGACCAGAAGGGCTTCGGCTTCATTAGCCGCGACGGCGAAGACGACCTCTTCGTCCACTTCTCGAACATCGAAGGCTCCGGCCGTCGCACCCTCTATGACGACCAGAAGGTCGAGTTCGAGGTGGGTGAGGGCCGCAAGGGGCCCGAAGCCATCAACGTGCGCGTCGTCGACTGACGAACACGTCGAACCCTCAATTCCCTGAGCGCTCGTTGCCTATGTGATAGGTAATGAGGTACCGAACTGAACCCTGTTCGGTAGTGGGCTCCGAGGAAGGGGATTGTTGTGGAGCGTTCAAGAAATAAACGGGGGCTCATTCGGTCCCGCTGGGCCGCCATTGGCGCCGCAGTCGCTGTGACTCTCGGTGGCGGTGGCCTCATCGGTGTATCCGCAGCGGGGTCCGCGTCGTCGTTCACCACGGTCGATACGGCTCGCATCATGGATACGCGTCCAAGTGGCGAGCGTGTGGCCAACGAGTGGGTTCGGTTGCAAGTCACCGGAGAAGTACCGACGTACACATCATCTGGTGTAGTTGATGCCACGGTCGTGCCTGCTGGCGCCGCGGCGGTTGCCGTCAACCTCACAGTGACTGGAGCAAATTCGAGTGGCTTCATGTCGGCTGTGGCGTGCACCGAGGATGACATGCCAACGGGACTCCCGTCGGTGTCGGCGGCCAACTTCTCCGCCGGTGTTGACGTGGCGAATGCGTTGACGGTCCCCTTGGGTGCGGACGGGTCAATGTGCATCTACGTGTACGGCTCCACTCACGTTCTCGTCGACGCATCTGGCTACTACAGCGAGGCGCCTGCCGACTACGCCGATGCAGACGAGTTCAATGAGATCGCCGCATCTGTGGCCTGGCCAGTGATGACGATGCAGTACAGCACTGTGGGATTGACCATGCGGGGCGACACCAATTGCGACAACACGACAAACATGATCCAACCGTCGAATATCGGCGCAGTTATTGACACCGACGTCAACGCGAGTGAACAGGACTGTTTCTCCGTTCTGCCCCTGAGCACCCCTTCATCGATGGGGGGACTGCGTTGGATGCCAACGGAAGTCGTTGTGTGCGCGAATATCGCAACCGGGGCAGAGATCACGTCGATCGTTGTGACGGGTGTAAATCCCGGGGGAGCGGCATCAATTCAATTTCCCTTGTTCATCACCGACAACCCCCTCGTAGACGACGGCTGCTACAAGTACCTGCTGGAATGGGACGCTGAGGATTCGCCGTGGGGTTTTGCCGCGTATCAGATGCAATTCGGCACAAGTTGGGTGCAAGACGGAGGCGAGGTGCACCTGGAGTCGGTCGAGGTCACCTACCTCATGCAGGAAGCCGGCGGCGATGCTCCGACATGGGTCGGGGATTATGCGTCGGTGACCGGTTACGACGGCTGGGAGATCCCGAACTAGTAGGGCATGGCTATCCAGAGTTGCGCAGGCCGGTGGCAATGGCGTTCAAGGTGAGCTGAATACCTCGGCTCACCAGTTCGCCGTCGTCACCGGCGCGCAACTGCTCCAACAGTCGCACCTGCAGCACATGCAGCGGGTCGAGATACGGAAACCGGTTCTCGATGCTGCGCGCCAGCACCGGGTTGTCACCGAGCAGGTCCGACGACCCGGTGAGTTCGGTGATCCACCGCAACGCCGCCGCATAGTCGGCGCGGATAGTCGCCATCACGGCGTTGGCATGGTCAACGTCGACGGCAAGGCGGGCGACGTAATGATCGGCAATCGATAGATCCACTTTGGCGAGCACCATCGACATATTGCTGACCGTGGCCCGAAGAAACGGTGAGTTTCGATACAGGGTCCGCATCTCGTCCACACCGGATGCACCCGCCACGTCGTCAAGAGCCGACCCCACACCGAACCAGCCAGGAATCGACAGCCGGCACTGGCTCCACGCGAACACCCACGGAATCGCCCGCAGGTCCTCAATGCGATCCGACGCGGTCCGTGACGCGGGCCGCGACCCCACATTCAGTCGACTGATCTCACCGATTGGTGTCACCGCGCGGAAAAACCCAGCGAATCGGTCGTCGTCGTACACCAACGCGGTGTAGCGGTCCATTGCGGCCGCCGCCACCCGGTCGAGGAGGTCACGCCCCGCGGCCGTTTCCGCCGCGTCATTGCCGTCGTGTGCAGCGCGCATCGATGCAATCAGCGTGGCCGACACCAACGTGTCGAGGTTGCGATGAGCCGTCACCGGTCGCGCGTACTTCGCGGCCACCATCTCACCTTGCTCGGTGATACGAATCGCACCACGCACCGTTCCAGGTGGCTGCGCAAGAATCGCGTCGTGGGCAGGGCCACCGCCACGCCCCACGGTGCCGCCACGGCCGTGGAAGAGCCGTAGTTGCACACCGTGGCGATCAGCGACCTCGGCGAGGGCATGCTGTGCGCCGAACAACGACCATTGCGACCGGATGTACCCGCCGTCCTTGTTCGAGTCGGAATACCCCACCATGATTTCGTGCGTATCGACTCGCCCGGTCACGTGCGCTCGATACGGCGTCGATGACAAGAGAGCGTCGAGAACCTGCGGCGCGCGACGAAGATCCTCAATGGTCTCGAACAGCGGCACGATGTCAATCACAGCATCGATGCCGACCTCGTTCGCCAGAACCGCCACCTCGAGTACGTCAGACACCGATTCGGCCTTCGAAATGATGATCTGGCGGATCACACGCGTGCCGAAGCGATCGATGGCATCGGCTGCGGCGGCGAACACGTCGAGTTCGCTGCAGGTCTCGTCGCTGTAGGGCGCATGCGGTACACGCAGCGGTCGCGGGTCGGCCCATGCCCGAGTCAACACGTCGACCCGGGCGTCATCATCGAGCGCCAGATAGTCGTCGCACAGCGCGCTGTGACGCAACAGGTCGGCGACCACGCGTTCATGCACGGCCGAGTTCTGGCGCAGATCCAACGAACACAGATGCCACCCAAAAGTCGCCACCGCACGACGCACGGGTACCACGCGGGCATCCGCGAGCGCGGCAGCTCCATGGGAGCGCAGCGAGTCGGCCACGACATCGAGGTCGCGCACGCAGTCGTTCACGCTGGCATACGGAGCCGCATCGGCATGGGCGGGCTCGCCAGGCACTTCGCCGAGGAGGCCGCGAGCTGTTGCCGCGAGGCGGGCATGCACGCCTTTCAACGCTCGTCGGTATGGCTCGTCAGC
>RFST01000097.1 GCA_009923855.1 Actinomycetota bacterium | reverse complement strand
CTGCGGGACCAGAAATCGCTCATTGCAACCTCTGCTTCTGCAAGGCCGGCGACCGGTAGACATCGCTGGCCTGCGCGATGCGCGGGTCGCCTATCCCGTCCTCGACGCGGTCGATGCGTTTCTTGTCGCGGCGGCGCTTCACGAATTCCTCGTCGACGTGGAATTCCTCGACGAACTCCCGCACCCAGGCAATCAGCCCCGGCGTCATGGGAACCTTTTCGACGATCTCCTCGCCGCTGTCGCAATAATCCTGCGCCTCATAGGGCGACGCCGTGACCAGCACGACCTCCAAAGGGTCCGGCCCGTCGCACCGGCGGGCATCCCGCGACCCGCACATTCCAGGCCTTGCGTATCGAGGTGAACCGCGAACTCGAACAGCTTCCCGTCGCTCTCGATGTTGCAATCACCCGGCTCGCTCCAGCCGGCAGGCTCGCGGTGCTGTCGTACCACTCCGGCGAAGACCGCATCGTCGCATCCGTCATGCGTGATCGCACCGACCCTTGCACGTGCCCCGCCGGGTATCCCTGCGTGTGTGGGGTCACTCCCACGTTGTCTCGGGTCCGCGATGTTCCCAAACGGCCCAGCACCGCCGAATGTCATACGAACCCGCGGGCGTCATCGGCGCGTCTCCGCGTTGTCGAGCGCACCGCTGCAACCAGCGGTCAGATGGATGGGGGCTGAGCGATGGCACTTGCTCTGCGTGACCTCGCCCCTCGTCGTCGGCCCTCCACGCCACCGACCCTCGTCGTGGTACAGGGGCGCCGCCGGCGCATCACCCGCATGTCGGTCACCGTGGTCGGTGTCATCGTCATCGGTCTCGCGGTACTCGGTGTGTTGCACACCCAAATCGCCGAGCGCCAGTGGCAGATCGATCAACTCGAACGTTCAATTTCCTCCGCTCACGAGGACTTCGACACGTTGCGCGCGTTGCGCGCCGAGTTGCGCTCGCCGGAACGGCTCAACACCGCAGCACGAGAGCTCGGCATGCGACCAGCGACAGCGTCGAACTTCATCCCGATCGATCCGCAGGTCCTCGCCACAACCATTGCTCAAACAGCGATGTCGCCTGAGCGCAGTGCCGAACCAGAACAGTTGGCCCCCATCGACCAGTTCCGACTTGTGAAGGTCATCGAGGGGCGGCGCCCATGACCATGAACGGATCCCGCTGATGAGTCGCCGCCCAGATCACACCCGTCGCGACGCGCGCCGTGCAAACACCCCACGCAGGGTGCATGGCACTGGCGGCTCCGCCCAACGCAGCGCACCTGCGGCACCGCGATCACGGGGCCCGCGCCGGCCCGACGCGTCTCGGGTCTCTCCGCAGCGGCGGCTTCGCAGTGTTCGTCGTGAGAGCACCACATCACGTTTCGCTATCGCCGATCACCGGCGCCGGCTGCGCGTCATGATCGGTGTGATCATCGGCCTTCTCGTACTGCTCGGCATTCGCGTCGTCGATATCCAAACCGGTGACGGTGATCAGTACCGGGTTGCGGCTGCAGACCAATGGACGCGATCGGCCGTGATCCCCGCCGACCGCGGGACGATCTTTGATCGCAACGGGGAAGAATTGGCCGTGTCGATTCCGTCGGCCACGGTGTCGATCAACCCCAAGCTCATCGAGGACCCTGCAGCAACATTGTCGGTGCTGACATCGGTGCTTGGGCTCGACGTTGATGAACAGCAACGCCTCTTCGCCGAGATGGAAGCCAAGGATCGCGGATTCGTATACGTGCGCCGGCAGGTCGATGCCGCGGTCGGTGCGCAACTCGCGGAACTTCGGCTGAGTGGCGTAAATATCGATGACGAACCGCGCCGCGTCCTGCCCGGTGGCGATACCGGCCGCTCGGTCATCGGGCTCACCGACATCGACGGTGTGGGGATCGCCGGGCTGGAGTTGGGGTACGACCAACTTCTCACCGGCACATCCGGTTCGATGACCCGAGAGGTGGCACCGGGTGGGCGCTCGATCCCCGGCACCGAGACCGTGACCGCAGATGCATCGCCCGGCAATGACCTGGTGCTGACCCTTGACCGGTCGGTGCAGTTCGCCTGCGAAGACGCCCTCATCACTCAGGTGAGCGCCATTGGGGCGAAGGCCGGAACCTGCATCGTGATGGAGGCGAACACCGGCGATTTGTTCGCCATGGCGTCGGTGAAACGCAGCACGACTTCCGGAGAGGTGGAGATCACCTCTGGCAACCATGCCGCGGTCGACGTCTACGAACCGGGATCGGTGGCCAAGGTCATCACCGTGGCTGCTGGCCTCGACAGCGGGGTTGTGGGCCCCGACACCACGTTCGTCGTGCCATGGCGGCGCGAATATGGCGAGGACCTGCTGGAGGATTCTCATCAGCACCCCGACGAGGAGATGACGGTGCGCCAGATCCTCGTCGAATCGTCGAATATCGGCACGATCGACATTCAGACGGCGACCGGTCGTCCTCGTCACTGGGAGTACATGCGGCTGTTCGGCCTCGGCGAGACCAGCGCGCTGAATTTCCCGGGCGAGTCCGCCGGTATCTTGAAACATTGGAGCGATCTGCAGGGCTCCGAACAGGTCACCGTGAGCTACGGCCAGGGCATGGCATCGACGCCGGTGCAGTTGGTCAGCGCCGTCAACGTCATCGCCAACGACGGTTTGTATGTGGCCCCACGTCTGGTGCGCGGAGTGGTCGATGAGGCTGGTGCAGTGGCTGCCACCGAACCATCTGCCACTCACCGCGTTGTGAGCCCACTCAGCGCAGAGGTCATGCGCGACATCATGGTGGACGTGGTCTGCGCCGGCACCGCAACCCGTGCCCAGGTGTCGTCATTCAACGTCGCGGGAAAGACCGGCACCGGTTTGAAGGCGCAGGAGAACGGCACCTACGAAGACGAGTTCGGCCAGCGTTCGTATTACGCGAGCTTTGTCGGGTTCTTCCCGGCCGAAGACCCTCAGTTCACGGTCTTGATCAGCATCGACGAGCCACCTGCCGGAACGATTAACCGTTTCGGTGGCACCGCCGCAGCACCGGTGTTCGCCCGATTGGTTCCCACGATCGCCCATGAGGTCGGCATTCAGCCACCGGACACGCCACCCGCGTGTGGGGTGGGTTCATGACGCCGTCACCAGGAGTCCGCATCGACGCCATCGTCGAGCGCCTCATCGCCCAAGGGATCGATGCCCTTGTGCACGGCGACGGAGGAGTGGTCGTTGCCGACGTGTCGCACAGTGCCAATGATGTGCCACCCGGGGCATTGCACGCCTGCATTGTCGGTCGTCGTTTTGACGGACACGATTTCGCCGCGCAGGCCATCGCGACAGGGGCTGCGGCGCTGCTCGTCGAACGGCTTCTCGACGGCGTCGACCACCCGC
The DNA here is from genome assembly GCA_009923855.1 of Actinomycetota bacterium. Taxonomy (GTDB): domain Bacteria; phylum Actinomycetota; class Acidimicrobiia; order Acidimicrobiales; family Ilumatobacteraceae; genus Casp-actino5. The sequence goes on along the minus strand of RFST01000097.1, from coordinate 4,061 downwards.
AGATCGTGGTACCCGACGTCCGGGCTGCCATCGGCCCAGCGGCCTCCATGGTGTTCGGAGATCCATCGGCACACCTCGACGTGATCGGGATCACCGGCACCAACGGCAAGACCACAACCGCCGCGATGGTCGACGCCATCATGACCGGCGCAGGTCGGACCTGCATGGTGATGGGAACCCTGAGCGGCGGGCATACGACCCCCGAGGCACCCGAGTTGCAGCGCCGTCTCGCAGTTGGTCGCGCAAACGGCATCGACACTGTCATCATGGAGGTGTCGTCTCATGCTCTGGTGGAAGGTCGGGTTCGCGGCGTGGACTTCGACGTCGTCGCATTCACCAACCTCGGGCGCGATCACCTCGACTTGCATGGGACGCAGGAGGAGTATTTTCGCGCGAAGAGCTTGCTCTTCACCGACCATGGCGCTCCACACGCCGTGATCTGTGTCGACGATCGCCACGGGCGCTTGCTTGCCGACACCCTCGCCGACCGTGCTGGGGTGGAGGTTCTCACCGTTGACGCCACGACAATGCCGGTGCGGTCCATTGGACCCGACATTGTCACGATGTGTATCGACGGGGTCTCGGTAGTTGTGAGCCCCACCGGATATCACAACGCAGCAAATGCTCGGGTTGCGGTGGGTATCGCGCGCTGTGTGGGGATCGACACGGCCGCCGCGGCACGTGGCCTCGCGACGATGGGCACTGTCGCCGGGCGCATGGAGCGTATCGATGGGCCCTCCGATGACCTGGCCGTGGTCGTCGATTACGCCCATACCCCCGACGCACTGGCGGCGGCACTCGACGCAGTACGTCACATGACATCGGCGCGGGTGCACGTGGTCTTCGGCTGTGGCGGTGAACGCGACCGTGACAAACGCCCCGAGATGGGCCAGGTGGCCGCGGTCGCCGATGTGGTGGTCGTGACCTCTGATAATCCGCGTAGCGAAGACCCTGACGCGATCATCGATGAGATCATGACCGGAGTCGAGACTGCACGGATCAATGACTCACGCCCGGTGCTCACACGTCGCATCACCGACCGGGTGTCGGCAATCCACACCACCATCGCCGATGCCGATGCTGGCGATGTGGTTCTCATCGCGGGTCGGGGTCATGAACAGATCCAGTCGACCGCCGACGGTGAGGTCAATCTCGACGACCGCGATGAAGCACGCAAGGCGATGGAGGCCCGCCGATGATCGCGGTGATGATCGCTGGTGCTGTCGCAGCACTCGTGTCACTCGTCGGCACCAGGTTCCTCATCGGTTATTTCGCGCGTCGGGGTCGTGGTCAGCCGATCCTCGGAGCCGAGGACCATGGTCCGGTGCACCATATGGGCAAGCAGGGGACGCCAACGATGGGCGGAATCGCCATCGTTGTCGCGGCGTTCGTGGGGTGGTTAGTCGCTCATGTGCGCTCCATTGCCTTCAGCGATCAGGCCCTGATCGTGTGGGTTGGTATCGCCGGAATGGCGACGATGGGCTTCCTCGACGATTGGATCAAAGTTCGCAAACGGCACAACCGGGGCATCTTCTGGAAGCAGAAGAACTACATCACTATGGCGTTCTCGCTGCTGATCGGGTGGTGGCTGGTATCGGCAACCGGCATTGCGGAGACCATCAGCCTGACCCGAGCCGATGATCTGGGAATTGACCTGCCCACGCCGCTGTGGGTGCTGTGGGCCGGGATCATTGTGTGGGCAACAACGAACGCGGTCAACGTCACCGACGGCCTCGACGGGTTGGCCGGTGGGTCGGCGCTGATGGGTTTCGGCGCGTTCACCATCATTGGGTATTGGGTGTTCAGGAACCCGGATCTGTATCAGGTCGTGAACCCACTCGATATGGGTGTATTGGCTGCAGCATTCGCTGGAGCGTGTCTCGGATTTCTGTGGTGGAACGCGGCGCCCGCCCGCATCTTCATGGGCGATGTTGGAGCTTTGGCGATCGGATCAGCCCTCGCATTCTGTGCGCTGACACTCAATACCCACCTGTTACTCATCTTGATCTGCGGCATCAATGTCGTTGAGGCCGGCTCGGTGGCCATCCAGATGGGCGTGTTCAAGGCGTCGGGTCGGCGTCGGCGCCTCTTCAAGATGTCACCCATTCACCATCACTTCGAGTTGTCGGGGTGGCCCGAGACAACGGTGATCATCCGGTTCTGGCTGCTGGCAGCAGTGTTCGTGGCCCTCGCGCTGGGGGTCTTCATCGGCGATTTCACCTCGATCGTGAGCGACTGAGATGCGCTCACACGTTCACGGCCTGGGGATTGCGGGTGCCGCAACGGTGCGCGCATTGCGCCGACTTGGCCACATCGTCACCGTGACCGATGACGTCGTGGATGACAGCCGTCGCGCCCTCGCCGAGTCGCTCGGCTGCGGGCTGTCGATCCCGGCCAATGACCTTGGCGCACTACTCGATGGTGTCGACATGTTGTTCCCTGCGCCCGGCGTGCCGCGTGACCATCCGATGATCCGTGCGGCTCGAGCGCGTGACGTTCAGGTCATGAGCGAGATCGAACTCGCCTATCGCATCGAACAGGATCGCCCCGGTGGTCCGCGAGCGATGGTGGCGGTGACCGGCACCGATGGCAAGACAACAACGGTCGCCATGGTCGCGGAGATCTTGCGCGCAGCTGGGCGTCGCCCCGTTGAATGTGGCAACACCGATATCCCAATGGTCGATGCGACCGAGATGGACGTCGATACCTATGTGATCGAGTGCAGCAGCTTCCGGCTGCAGTGGTGCGAGCAGTTCCGTGCCGACGCCGCCATCTGGTTGAACCTTGCCGCGGATCATCTGGACTGGCATGGCGACATCGCCGATTATGCCGCTGCGAAGGCGCGCATTTGGAGTGCTCAACGCTCAGATGATGTGGCCGTCGGAGTGATTGGTGACCCCGTGGTGGCAGAGCATCTGGGCGACGTGTCCTCCCGCGCGGTGAGAGTCGGCAATGGCGGCGCCTACCAAGTGGTCGACGGCCTGCTACGTGGCCCGGATGGCCCGATCATGGCCGTCACGGATCTTTCACGCGCACTGCCGCACGACCTCACCAACGCGCTTGCCGCTGCTGCGGCGTGCATTGAGTCAGGCCTTGCCACCCCCGCAGACGTTGCCGTTGGATTAGGTCGATTCGCCCATCCGCCTCATCGGATTTCACATGTCGGCACTCTCAATGGTGTTGTTTTTGTTGATGATTCCAAGGCTACGACACCTCATGCCGCGGTCACTGCGGTGCGCGCTTTCGAGCGCGTCGTGTTGATCGCTGGCGGTCGGAACAAAGGTGTTGACATGCTGCCCTTGGCCAGTGCGGTCGATCGATTGCGCGGTGTGATCGCGATTGGGGAGTCAGCGGACGACGTTCTCGGTGTATTCGGCGCAGCGGTGCCGACACGGCGCGCCGCATCGATGGAGGAAGCCGTCGCCGCTGCTGTCGACATGGCCGCAACGGGTGACACGGTGTTGCTGTCACCGGCCTGCGCCAGTTTCGACTGGTACCCGACGGGCGGTTACGCCGCACGCGGAGATCATTTCAGTCGTGTCGTTCGCTCGATGATCGAGCGAACCGCATCGGTTCCACACGGGGGAGGGGTCTGATATGGCCGCGATCATCGGCGACAGAGCATCGATCGAGCAACGGCGGCGAGTCGCCGCCGAACAGGCGCAGCGCCAACCCGTTCGCCGCCGTCACCGTCGCCGCCGTCGCGGGATCTCAGAACTCTTTGGTCGCGAGGAGCGCCTTGGTCCGCCACCAGCCACCTATTACGCGCTTGGGGTGGTCGCGCTCACCGGTGTACTGCTTGGGCTGGTGATGTTGTTGTCCGCCTCCGGGCCGGCGCGTGTGGTACGCGATTCGAACCCGTACTCGATGGTGCTCATGCAGGCACTGTGGGCACTGTTCGGTCTTGCGATCGCGGCAGTGGTGTTGACGGTGCCCTATCGCACGTGGCGCTCGGCGAGTTCATTCCTTGCGGTCGTCGGGTTCGTGCTGATGTTGTTGCCGTTCACGCCCGGGCTGGGAAAGGAAGTGAACGACGCTCGGTCATGGATCGACATCGGCGG
>RFST01000096.1 GCA_009923855.1 Actinomycetota bacterium | reverse complement strand
TCCGCCACTGGCCGCGCCTCGTTCTCCTACGACATCGCCGAGCCCGATCTATGCCATGCCGCAGGGGCAGAAGCGGGACGATTCGTCACCATCACCAATCTCGACAACAGCCGCAGCACCACCTGTATCGCCGCCGTCACTCCCGAGCCCGGATGGCCCTCAGTCATGATGCACCCATCAACCTTCGCGGTGATTTCAGACCCGACGGAAGCACCGATCCCTGTGGAGTACCGCTGGTGACCATGTCCGCGGGTGCGGTGCGCGCACTACTGGAACGCCATGGGCTCGAACCGCGGCGGTCGATGGGCCAGAACTTCATGGTGGACCGCAACACCATCGAACGCATCGCTGCGGAATCACACGTCGGCCCCGGCGACCGCGTGGTGGAAATCGGTCCGGGACTCGGCGCACTGACTACCGCACTCGCTGGCACCGGCGCCGAGATCATCGCCATTGAAGCGGACCGCGCGATCCTGCCAGTGCTCGACGATGTGCTCACCACCGCCGGTATCGCCGACCGCGTCCGGGTCATCCACGCCGATGCGGTGACCGTCGACTGGCCAGACGTGATCGGCGACGCACCATGTCATCTGGTGGCCAACCTTCCGTACAACATCGCCACCGGCCTGGTGTGCGACATGCTCGCCGACGTCGCCCAGATCATGACGATGACCGTGCTCGTCCAAGCTGAAGTGGCGGAACGAATGACCGCACACCCGCACACGCGCCAGATCGGTGCAGTGACACTCAAAGTCGCGCACCGCGCCGATGCCCGCATCGTCATGCGTGTGCCACCCACCGTGTTCGTTCCTCGGCCGCGCGTCGACTCTGCCGTCGTGCATCTCGTACGCCATCATCGCCAACCCGCCGATGTCGACGAGGTCGTGCTGTGGAACCTGGTGCGCACGGCCTACGCCCAACGCCGCAAGATGCTGCGGCGATCACTCGCTGGCGTCACCGACGAAGCCACGATCGATGCTGCCGGCATCGAGCCAACCGCGCGCCCCGAACATCTCAACCTCGACGCGTGGTATCGCCTGGCCCTCGAGGTGGCGAGATGACTGCTCACGCCGCGGTGCGCATCGATGCGCCAGCGAAACTCACCATGGAACTGCGCATCACCGGTGTTCGCGACGACGGCTATCACCTCATCGACGCGGAGATGGTGACCCTCGATCTGGCCGACACGCTCTGGATCACGCCTGCACCTCACACCCACATCACGATCGAGGGGCCATTCTCCGCCGGATTATCCACCAGCGGTGACAACCTCGTAGCCCGCGCGTTGGCCTTGGTGAACCGCACCGCACAGGTCCACATACACAAGTCAATTCCCCATGGTGGCGGCCTCGGCGGGGGTTCCGCCGATGCCGCAGCGATTCTGCGATGGGCCGAGATGACCGACCCCGCGACGGCCGTGCGTATCGGTGCCGACGTCGGGTTCTGCGTGGTGGGTGGTCGAGCACGTGTGCGCGGCATCGGCGAGATCATCGACCCGCTGCCACCTCAGAACTCCATCGTCACCTTGGTGGTGCCACCGCTGCAGGTGAGCACCCCAGCGGTCTACCGTCGCTGGGACGACATGGGTGGACCCAGTGGTGACAACGGCAACGATCTCGAACCGGCAGCAATCGCCGAGGTGCCTTCGTTGGTGCACTGGCGTGACCGGATCGGCAATGCCTGCGGTCAACAGCCGATCTTGGCCGGCAGCGGCGCCACATGGTTCGTGCACGGCACGCACGACGACGCCCTCGCCGATCTGATCGACGAGGGCGCGCACATCCGAGTGGCTCACACCACCTAGGCGGTGGCAGCGCGCTATTTGCGACGCTGGTGCCGCGTCCGACGCAGCATCTTCTTGTGCTTCTTCTTGCGCATGCGCTTGCGGCGCTTCTTGACCAGCGAACCCATAAGGGCACCGACGTTACCGTCGGTTCGTCACGTTCCATCGGTGCAACGTGACGAGTGTCCAGCATCACGGTACGGTGGGAGTCCATAGCGGTGTTCCGCACCGCGCAATCCGGGGTCGTCTAATTGGCAGGACAGCGGTTTTTGGTGCCGCGTGTAGGGGTTCGAGTCCTCTCCCCGGAACTCGGGTCATCGACCCGTTTGCCCCCGAATCGACATCGGAGTCATCGTGCCCGCTGCATCCACCGTCGCCGTCATCGTGCTCGCCGCTGGCGCGGGTACACGCATGAAGTCATCGCTGCCCAAGCCGTTGCACCCGGTGTGTGGCACCCCGATGGTCATGCATGTCGTCGGTGCCCTTGCCGATATCGCGCCTGCGGTCACCGTGGTTGTTGTCGGGCACGGAGCTGACCAGATGCGCGAGGTGGTGGCTGACGCTGCCCCCGACTGGGCTCATGTGCGTTTCGCCCATCAGCATGAGCAGCGCGGCACCGGACATGCCACCGTGATCGGTTTGAGCGCCATCGAGGGTGACCATGATGCGATCGCCGCTCAGGTCGACACCGTCATGGTGGTTCCCGGCGACACACCGCTGTTGCGCGCCCGCACCCTCGCCGCACTGGTCGATGCCGCAACCGCACCGGGAATGTCCGCGGCGGTTCTGATGAGCACCCTCGACGACCCCACCGGATATGGGCGCGTGGTCCGTGACGAGCGCGGCGACGTGGTGCGCATCGTCGAGCACCGCGATGCCACCGACGATGAACGCGCGATCCGCGAGTGGAATGCCGGGGTCTACGTGGTGCGTCGCGACCTCCTCGATGACGCCTTGGCTCGCACCGATACCGACAACGCCCAAGGCGAGTACTACCTCACCGATGTCATCGCCGTGCTGGCCGCACAGGGCCATCGGGTAGCTGCTGTCTACGCCGCAGCCGACGAGGTGGCCGGGGTGAACGACCCCGATCAACTCGCCGCGGCCGAAGCCGCGATGATCCAACGTGCCACGCCCTGACCCGGGCGACTGGGAACCACGACCCGTCAGCGTCCTATGCTGTCGGTCAACGCCGGCGATGAGAAGCCCGGTGTGCATGACACGAAGGGGGAACGGTGCAGCCGATCGAAAAGGTCACCACGAAGAAGCTGGCGATCTATAGCGGACGCACCCATCCCGCCCTAGCCGAAGAAGTCGCAGAACACCTCGGGCTCAGCCTGGGCGATCCGAACATCGTTGAATTCTCCAACGGGGAGATTCGCCCCCGGTTCGCCGAGAGCGTTCGTGGCACCGACGTGTTCATCATGCAGAGCCACTACGGCGTTGACGGCCGCAGCGTGAACGATTCGATCATGGAGCAACTCACCATGATCGACGCCGCCGAACGCGCCTCGGCCAAACGCATCACAGCTGTGTGCCCCTTCTACGGCTATGCCCGCCAGGACCGCAAAGCCGAAGGCCGCGAGCCGATCACTGCTCGCATGGTGGCCGACATGTTCCGCATGGCCGGCGCCAAGCGCATGATTTCGATCGATTTGCACTCCGGCCAGATCCAGGGCTTTTTCAATGGCCCGGTCGATCACCTCACGGCAGCGCCCGTGCTCGAGAACTATGTGCGTACGCACGCACCCGATGCCCCAGTGATCGTGTCGCCCGATTCGGGCCGGATCAAAGTTGCCGAGCGCATGGCCCAACACCTGCACGACTGCGATGCCGATATCGCGTTCATCTACAAGCGCCGTCCGAAAGGCCAGGCCAACGTGGTGGAGGCAAAGGAGGTCATTGGTGATGTGGCCGGCCGGCGCTGCATCCTCACCGACGACATGATCGACACCGGTGGCACCATCGTGTCGGCAGCGGAAATCCTGCTCGAACGCGGCGCCACCGAGGTGTGGGCGATGGCTACTCACGGCGTGCTCTCCGGCCCCGCAATCGACCGCCTGAAGAACGCACCCCTCGAGCGCTTGATCCTCACCAATACCTTGCCGCTTCCCGCAGAGAAGCAGTTGCCCAATATCGAGGTGCTGTCGATCGCGCCGCTCATCGCTGAAGCGCTGTCGGCAGTGTTCGACGACACCAGCGTGAGCGAGATCTTTGGCGGCGAGAATTTGGCGTAAATATTGCGGCCCGCTCCAACAGTGCTCGTCACGGCGGGTGTGGCCCGTCGCGGCGGCCGATAGCCTCCGATCACTGTTGTGACGTGTGCCCACGTCACCGTCGTACCTAACTACGCCACGAGGATCTCCGATGTCCACCACCGTTCTCAACGCCGCCACCGGCCGCACCACCGGCAGCCCCGCTTCCCGCCGCCTCCGTCGCGAGGAGCAGATCCCCGCTGTCGTGTACGGCTTGGGCATGGAGCCGATCAGCATCACCGTTGACCGTCGCGAACTGCGCCGCGCCCTGTCGGGTCCGTCGGGTGTTAACACCATCTTGGATCTGACCGTTGACGGGCAGGTGTACCCGGCCATCGTCAAAGAGATGCAGCGCCACCCGGTCCGCCGCGAGGTGGCACACGTCGACTTCTTGCAGGTCGACCTCAACGTAGAAATTGTGGTGAACATCCCCGTACGTCTCGATGGCGAAGCCCGCGAGGTATCCCGCAACAACGGTTTGGTCGATCAGCAGATGACCGAATTGGCAGTGCGCACCACCCCGCGCAACATCCCCGATGAAATTGTGGTCGACATCTCCGAGATGACCGTCGACACCGTTATCCATGTGGGCGACGTGAACCTTCCTGCGGGCGTCACCGCCGCGGTGGATGCTGACTACACGGTGGTGGGTGTCACCATCTTGCGCACCGGGGATGTCGAGTCGGCCAGTGACGACGCCGAGGCTGGCGCCGACGCCGAGGCAGGCGCCGACGCTGGCGACGCCGACACCTCGGATGACGCCGGCGACGCTACCGAGTGATCGCCCGGCGCGCCCGGGACTGACCCGTCATGGGATTTCTGCGCCGACGCAACGACGAGCCCGTCGACCACATCATCATCGGGTTGGGTAACCCCGGGGAGCGCTATGCGCGCACCCGCCACAATGTCGGCGCTGAATGCGTGCACATGCTGGCGTCACGACGCGGCTGGAACCTCAGTGCTGGTCGATGTGATTCGCTGCTCGCCGAGGGACGCATCGGTGACGCTCGCGTGGTGCTGGCTGTACCGATCACGTTCATGAACGCATCGGGCTCTGCGGCAATCTCTCTGGTGCGCCGTTTCGGACTCGCCGACACTGCTGGCCTCATCGTGGTTCACGACGAACTCGACCTTGGCCCCGCTGTGGTCCGCGTGAAAAGCGGTGGTGGACTGGCCGGCCACAACGGCTTACGCGACATCGATCGCCGCCTCGGCACTCGTGACTTCACCCGGGTGCGGATCGGCGTCGGCAAGCCCCCCACTCGGGAACGCGGCGCCGACCATGTGCTCTCGAAAGTACCCGCCAACGAGCGCGCTGAACTCGACGTGGCTGTGGAGGTTGCCGCTGATGCCGTCGAGGCGATCATCACCACCGGGGTCATTGCCGCTATGAACGGATTCAACAGCCGGTGACCGCGGCAACACCGATCGACGCCCTCCACGGTCCGCTCTCGCCTCTCGTCGGGCGTATGCGCGATGAGCCTGGCGTGACCCGAGCGCTTGGCGAACCGTCGGCGCGTCTCGCCATCGCCGAGATCGGTCGGCCCATGGCGATTGCAGCCCTAGCGTCGCTGTCGCGCCATCGACCAGTGCTCGTGGCCTGCCCGACCGGTACGGATGCAGCACATCTCCACGACGATCTCGTCACGTTGATGGGTGCCGATGCCGTGGCGCTGTTCCCTGCGTGGGAAACATTGCCGTTTGAGCGGGTCAGCCCAACCGTGGAGACCATGGGACGCCGCCATGAAGTGCTGTGGCGCCTCCGCGACGATCGCACCCGGCCTCGGGTGATCGTGGCCGGGGTACGCGCCATGCTCCAACGCCTCGGCCCAGGAGCAACACACAGAGAACCGGTGCAGGTGCGTCGTGGCGACTCTGTTGATCTCGATGCGCTGTGCGCATCGCTAGTCGACATGGGGTACCGACGCGAAGAACTGGTGGAACACCGTGGCGAATTCGCCCGCCGTGGCGCGATCATCGACGTGTTCGGCGCCACCGCCGACGCCCCGGTGCGTATCGATCTGTGGGGCGATGAAGTTGATCGGTTGTGCGAGTTCGGCGTGAACGATCAGCGTTCCACCATCGACATCGACGAGGTCACCGTGTTTCCCGCTCGGGAGTTCGCCTGCACCGACGAGGTGCGCGCCCGTGCAGAACAGTTGATGTCGACCGAACCGTGGGGACGCGAACAATGGGAACGCCTCGCCGACGGCGCCACCTTCGACGGTATGGAGTCATGGCTGCCGTGGCTGGTTGACGATGACACGCTCATCACCGACATCCTCGGCGATGACGCCAAGGTGCTGCTGATCGAACCGCGACGTATGCGCGACCGGGCAGCCGACCTACTGGCCGAGGAGGCCGATCTCGCCCGTGCTCTTGCCGGATCGTGGGCGCGTGACCCCGATCTGGACTTTCCGCGACTCCACGCCGATCCCGACCGGTTGCTGACCAGCACCGGTGCCGTGTGGACAATCGACGGCACGCCCGAGTCGCCTGATACACCCGTGGTCTCGGTGTCGGGCTGGGATCCGATCACCGGTGACGGGTCCACGACGGTTGCACGACTGCAATCACTGCTCGCGAACGACGTGACCGTTGTGATTGCGGCCGATGGCGCTGGGTCGGCGCGACGCCTCCACGACGTCTTGCTCGACAACGGCATGGACTTGCCAGTGGTTGATGATCCAATTGCCCACCCTTGATAAGTTGTTTGCGGTTTACCAAGACATCGAAACGACGATTGAAATGATCGAGATGGGCGTTGCGGTGGTGCAAACTTCCACCAATCCCGAAGCGGTTCGGTTGCTCCAAACCCATGCCGCGGAAGTCAGCGATATGGCGGCGCGTGGGATGAAGGCGGTCCATGAGCGGATGATGCGTTCAGGCGATGGCGGTCACCATCAGAAGAAGCATTCGTCCTAATCGCGGCTTTTGGCCTAGGTTAAAAACACCCGATCGACAAACCAATATGCTCCGGTCAGCGCTATTACAGCGGAGGCAGGAATTTCCACCCTCGCGTGATAGCGGTGATGATGACGGAAGAAGAGTCCAAAAATCACCAGCGGCATCAGCACCAGCAATTGCCCCAATTCAACGCCGATATTAAAACCGACAAGGCTGATGGCAAAGGCGTAACCCGCCAGCCCCACTTCACCCAAAACAAAGGCAAAGCCTAGCCCGTGCAATAAGCCAAAGGCAAAAATCACGGTAAGCCGAGCGGCGCCAATATTGGGGCGCAGGATATTTTCCACCCCAATCCAGACGATCGATAGCGCGATCAACGGCTCAACCAAAGCGGCAGAAAGTTGAACCCATCCCAAAGTCGCCAAGGCAAGCGTGCAACTATGGGCGAGGGTGAAGACCGTGACTTGCATCAAAAGCGGCCGCCAGCGTGGTGAGA
>RFST01000095.1 GCA_009923855.1 Actinomycetota bacterium | reverse complement strand
ATGCGCGTCGACGCGCATCGTTGGAGGCCTTCGGTGAGCGTCTTGCGTGGCGAGATCATTTCATGCAGAAGTTGGAGGATGAGCCTGATTTGGAGCGTCGCAGCTACATCACCGAGTTCGACGAGTTGCGCGCTGATCCCGATGAGGCGCTGCTGGAACGCTGGACCACCGGACGCACCGGGTTCCCTTTCGTTGATGCCTGTCTCCGATCACTCGCTGCCAACTGGATGGCTGAACTTTCGGGCGCGGGCGATGGTGGTCACCGTCGCCGCCCATGATCTCTGGCTGCCCTGGCAGGCTTTCGGGCCGCAACTGGCGCGATGGTTCAGCGATTACGAACCGGGTATCCACTGGCCGCAGGTGCAGATGCAGTCGGCAACCACTGGGACCAACACCATCCGGGTCTACGACCCGTGGAAGCAGGGACGAGATCACGATCCCACCGGAGAGTTCACCCGCACCTGGTGCCCGGAACTCGCACACCTCGACGTGTCCGATCTTCATTCACCCGACATCGCCACGCGTCGCCCCAACGGCTACCCCGCCCCTGCGGTCGATCACTATCGGGCAGCCGCCGCGGCTGTCGCACGTATCGAGGCCCTGCGCGACACCCTCGGGCCCGAACGGCGTGCGGTGCTCGAACGCCATGGCAGCCGACGGCCACCGCCCGCGCGCCGTCAGCGAGTTCGTGACCCGCGTCGACGCCGTGGTAACCAGAGGCGATGAGCGCCGAGATCGTCGACTGGGGAACTGCAGAGGTCCGATTGACGGAGAGGGTGAGCGTGCTGGCAGGCGCGGAGGCCGGCAAGTATCCGTCGGGGAACTCGCTATTGGTGCGTGGTGACGGCGAGAGCGTCATCATTGATCCGTCGGTGACGGTGGTGGAGCACGGTGGCGCACCCGTACCGATCGATGCCGTCATCAACTCCCACGGGCATGAGGACCACATCGCTGGGAATGGCCTGTTCGCGACATCTCGAGTGCATATCCACGAACACGACCGTGATGCTCTGACCTCGCCCGACGTGATGATGGACGCGTACCAACTCACCGGCGCTGATCGCGATGAGTTCCACCACACCCTCATGACCGAATTCCATTTCGCCCCTCGGCCCGATGCCCACGGTTTCTCCGATGGGTACCGGTGGGAACTCGGCGGGGTTGCCGTGGAAGCGGTGCATCTTCCGGGCCACACCGCTGGCCACTCTGGATTCCGCATCGACGGCGGAGTGTTCTTCTGCTCCGATATCGACCTGTCCGGTTTCGGTCCGTACTACGGCGACACGTGGAGCAGCCTGGATCAGTTCGAGGCATCGCTGATCAGAATCCGCGATGAAGAGGCCGACCATTACGTCACGTTCCATCACAAAGGTGTGATCTCGGGCCGCGAGGAATTCTTGGGTTTGCTCGATGCCTTCCACGCGGTCATCGACCGTCGACATCGCGCCATGCTCGACTATCTGGTGGAGCCCCGATCAATTCCGGAGATGGCCGCCCACCGTTTCGTGTATCGACCCCATGTCGAGCACTCATTTGCGACGGCGATTGAGAGCCGCACGGCACACCTACACGTGAAGCGGATGCTCGAACGCGGCGAGGCCCATGAGGTGGAGCCTGGTCGCTATCGCGCAACCTGACAACCGCCGGTGGGACGTTGGCTCAGAGGTCGTGGCGCAACTGCGTTGCCACATAGGCGACGATCTCGCGCCAGTCCTCGTGGACTCCTGGCCCTGGAAGGTCAAGAGCGGACAGGCCGACCGACACTACTTGCACGAGAAGTGCCACCGACCGTGCGGATACGTCGGTGGTGACGCGGCCACGCCCTTGGAGATCGGCGACGAGTTCGGTGAGTCGTGTGATCTGTTCTGCTTGTGCCTGGCCGACCTGTTGGGCGAGGCGTTCGTCGCCCAAGGCAGCAGCGAGAACCGTGACTCGATCGGCGCGGGCAGCACGTAGTTCGCTCTCAGCCGACTCCGCGAAAGCATCGATCATCGGCGCCAGCATCGAACCGATTCCGTTCTCGGTGGTGTCGACGTGGGCGAATGCCTCCTCGGTTCGTTCCGCGAGACGACGCACGTACCGCTCGGCGAGTGCCGCATCGATGAGAGCACGCCGGTTGGTGAACTCCCAATACAGCGAACCGTTGGTGACACCGGAGCGGTCCATGACATCGCGCAGCCGTACGCCATCCACCCCAAACTCGTCGATGAGTTCGATTGTCACGTCAAGCAGACGCTCACGAACGCCTCTGCTGCGGTCAGCCACGGCTTCACCCTAGTCAGGGTCGATAGTGATCATCTGTGGGATCACACCACGGGCTGAACCACGCCGGCAACAGCCTCGCGATACTCGGCGATGCGGGCGAGATGGCCATCAACATCGGTATCGCCCGCATTGTGAGTGGCGATCGCCAAATGCGTGCATCCCAGCGCAGCCCACTTCTCTGCATGACCTCGCCAACGATCGGGGTCCCCTCCGGCGAACTGGGCCTGAGCCTGCACGGCAAAACCATCCATACCTCGGCCAATCTCTGCGCGAACAGCGCGAATCTGCTCCAGACACGCCGCCGATTTCTCATTCGGTGAGCCCAACGGGATCCAGCCGTCGCCAAGACGCGCGCACCGGTCGAGGGCGCCGGGCGCCGACCCACCGAACATCAACGGGATCGGCGCTGTTGGCCGCGGCGCAATCGAGGCAAGTTCCATCTGATGGAATTCGCCGTCGAAGCTGAACACATCCTCGCTCCAGAGCCGTTTCATGAACTCAACCTGCTCGGTGAGGCGAGCCCCCTTGCGCGCAAAATCAACACCAAGAGCGTCGTATTCCACCTTGTTCCATCCAATGCCCAATCCGAGCGTCAGCCGATTCTCCGACAAGATGGCGACTTCGGCCGCTTGTTTTGCCATCAGAGCTGCTTGGCGCTGCGGAGCGATCAGGATCGACGTCACCAACTGCGCCCGTTGTGTGCACGCGGCGAGAAAACCAAACGTCACCAACGGCTCATGGAATTGGGTATCGGAGTCGTAGGGGCCCTTGAACCCACCTGGCCGGTCACGACCAGCCCCGAGCACATGGTCGTAGAGAAGCAGGTGCCCAGCACCGAGCTCTTCGGCCCCCTGCGCGAAGGCGCGCATGGCCCCCGGGTCCGATCCGATTTCGTGATGGGGGATGACGACGCCGAGTTCCATGAGGTCAGGCTCGCAGATCGGTGTGCGGTCACCACGACCCGGACGAGCCGCCACCACCAAAACCACCTGAGCTGTCACTGCTGGAACTGGGCGCAGTGATCGTCGACGTGAAGGTGGAGCGCGTGTCGTACATGACCATGGTGGTCGCTACCGCTGCGGTGATCGATGCCTTCTGAATGCGTTCGGCAGCCCGCTTCCATGCATCTGCCTCACCAAGCGCGACGGCCCATGCCGAATATTCGCGGAGGACGCCGCGATCGTAGGCATCCTCGACGTGGCGAGCTTCGCTGGCGTGCAGAAACCTGCGGAACGATTCCGTCTGCAAGAAGGCGGCGGACCCGGCTGCCGTGCGCGATGCACGCTCACGAAATGTCGCCACGAGCGCGGTCAGGGCAACCATGGCCGTGCTCGCGATCACGGTGGAGCCCATGCTGTTCAGTACGCCGGCTCCATCGGACGACTCTGCGCCGGCGACGACTGCGATGAGTCCAAATATGAACATCACGGCCACACCAGCCCCGGCACCGTCGCCGGCGCTCCCGCGGGCCACCCTGCCACGCCACCACTTGCGGGCCCTGATGCGCTCTCGTTGCGATGAGCGGATGTCCGACCAGATCTTCGCGATCTCCTTGTCGTAGGACCCGCTAATCCGCCGCTCCACGCCACCGGGAAGCAGCCGGTCCAGAAGTTCGCGGTCAGCGGGCTCCCCTATTTCATCGACTCCAGGGCCTGCTGCGATAACGACTGCTCCGCCGTCCTTCTCCAGCGTCAGGGCACCGGCGCCGACCATCGACGACACCCAGTGCTGCGGCGCATCGTTACCCACCGACTCATCGAGCAGCACGCGGCCCTCCCACGGCATGATTCCTGCCGGTGGCACGAACTCGGTCGTGGCCATGTCGACCAACCCCTCGTCGGTCGCCCGTTCTGTCGGTTGCCCAGGCTCCCAGTGTGCCGCTGCGGCCGCGCCGCCGACGCCCACAATGTTCGCACCCCGCCGCTGCATGATTGCCAACACCGTTTCGATGGCAGCAAGCCCCACAGCCACCACCACGAGCACCCGCCACAAACGATCGACCGGCGACCGACGTTCACCTGGAGGGTCGACCACTGGCATCTCATCTGTCGCCACGGGTTGGACGGTCCCTGAAATATTCAACCCGTACAGAGCGCGCAATGGTTCAAGAACCACCGTTTGCCCGGTGGAGGTATCGGTCAGTTCACATCCACCCGTCGCACCAGACCACCCCACCGAACACAAGGAGTTGTCCAATCGAAATCCACGCAGCATCACCGTGAAGCGACCGGTTTCGTTGTCGGTGCCGGGGTCGATCAGCGAGTAGTCCAACGTGTCGCCGCTGATCGCGTCAGGCAACGTGTAGTTCAAGGTAACGCGATGCTGACCAACGTGGGTCTCATCTGGGTCACCAACCCGCATTCGGAACCCCGACCTCACCTCGGTCGTCGTCACACGATTCGAGATGGTGTCCGACTCAGCGGAGATGTCAGTGGGCTCACCGAAGTCGAGGCGGACAATGCGCTCGTAGCCACGCCGTTTGTTGCTGCCGAAGTCGATGTCCACCACCTCGGTCACACCAAGGCCGCGCTCACCAACTCTGGTGAGGATGATCTGCTTGGCGTCGAATCGCTCGGGAAACGACGGCGAACCCATGAGCCCCATCCCAACGAGCACGGCACAGGTTGCAAGAACGAGGTACGCCGCACCTCGACGCCGTATCTGTGAACTACCGGCAGCTGCCATTGCCGCACAGTAACTCGCACCCATGTGTTGTCGGTGCGTAGCCTGCGCACCATGACCGGAACCCTCGTCATCTTGCGTCACGGCCAAAGTGTGTGGAACGAGGCCAACCTGTTCACCGGCTGGCATGACGTGGAGCTGACCGAACGTGGGCGCGCCGAGGCGACTGCTGCAGGCCATACGTTGGCTGCTGAAGGGCTGCGTTTCGACACCAGTCACACATCGCTGTTGACGCGTGCCGTCGTCACCCAGAACCTGGCGCTCGAGGCACTTGGGCAACCATGGCTTCCTGTGGAACGCCACTGGCGCTTGAACGAGCGTCACTACGGTGCCTTACAGGGCCTTGACAAAGTGGAGACCACGCAACGTCACGGTCCCGAACAGACCTACCTCTGGCGACGCGGGTTCGACACACCGCCGCCGCCGGTGGAGACCGCAAGTGAGGAACATCCGCTGAACGACCCCCGATACCGCCACCTCCCGCCGGAGGTGCTGCCGGCTGCGGAGTGCCTGCGCGATGTCGTTGCCCGCGTCATGCCGTACTGGCATGACCGCATCGCTCCCCAACTACTCGCCGGGCTCGATGTGTTGGTCACCGCTCACGGCAACAGCCTTCGGGCACTGTTGATGCACCTCGAAGGGGTGTCATCGGAGGCGATCGCCGAGGTGAACATCCCCACCGGGGTGCCGCGTCGCTACACGTTCGACTCGACGCTCGGGATGAGCGAGGCCACCTATCTCGGTGACCCCGACGTGATCGCCGCCGCAGAAGCCGAGGTGGCCGGTCAGGCAGGAACACACTGACGCTCGACCCCATCGACACCTTGTGCGTATGTGACTAGCATCGTCGCATGGGGAGCAAGAAGCGCCGTCAGCACCACCTTGCCGGGGTGCCCATGTTCGAGGGATGCACCACCCGCGAACTCGACCTGATCGCCCGTGCAGGCACCGACATCGTGATGACCGCGGGAACCACCATCATCGATCAGGGCCAGACGGGTCGCGAAGCCTTCGTCGTGCTCGACGGCACCGTCACCGTGCGACGCAACGGCCGTCGGGTTGCTGAATTGGGTCCTGGTGCGATGATCGGCGAGCTCAGTCTGCTCGACCACGGCCCCCGCACCGCGACGGTCACCTGCGACACCGATTGCGAACTGTTCGTGCTCGACCAACGCCATTTCATGGGCGTCCTGCACGACACTCCACAACTCGCCGCACGTCTGTTAGCCCACCTTGCGCGGATGGTGCGCGAGATGGATCGACGCTCCTACGGCTAGCCGAAGGGGTCACACCCCTCATATGGCGACTAGCGTGGAGTCGTTATGTCTACGCAGACCGATAACGACACGGCCACTTCAACGTCGGACCGCCGACTCAAGCCTCACCAGTTGTCACTGGGACTCGGCATCGGCATGGGGGCCTTCATCCTCGTGTCGGGTGTGCTGCCCCAGATCACCGGCTGGAAGAACGACAACGCTGTGCACCGCACGGTCTTCGTCAACATCCCCGGCCCGCTGCAGATCGCCTTTTACACGGTGATTCCGGTGATGGTCGTGTGGGGAGCATTCCGCTTCGCCGATCGCATGCGCAACTGGGAGCGCGGTGCTCCCGCCAAGCGTCGCACAACCACGAAGAACGTGAAGCGCCGCGCCGCGGATTTCCGCGCTGGTGTCTACATGCGCACACTGCTGCGCGACTCCGCCGCAGGCCTCATGCACTCCATGATCTACTTCGGCTTCTTGGTGCTGATGGGCGTGACCACGGTGCTCGAGATCGACCACCAGATGCCCGAAAGCCTCAAGTTCCTCCACGGCGGCACCTACAAGGCATACGCCTTCGTTGGTGACTTCGCCGGTGTGGTGTTCACCGTTGGTGTCATCTGGGCCATCGTGCGCCGCTACGTGCAGCGCCCGTACCGCATTCGCATCAAAACCAAGGCCGAGCACGCCGTCATCCTCGGCACCCTGTTGGCCATCGGACTCACCGGTTTCTTGGCCGAAGGGTTCCGCATCGCCGTGGACGGCATGCCGGACTACGAGAAGTACTCCTTCATCGGGTACCCGATGGCGACCTGGTTCGACGGCCTGTCCGCATCGGCGATCGGTACATGGCACCAGTGGATGTGGATCGCACATGTGGTCAGCTTCGTGGTGTTCCTCGCGATCTTGCCGGTCACGATGCTGCGCCACGTGTTCACGTCACCGTTGAACATGTACCTGCGCGACAAGGACCGCCCCAAGGGCGCTATGAAGCCGATGCCCAACCTGATGGAGACCGAACTCGAGAGCTTCGGTGCCTCGGTGGTGGAGGACTTCACGTGGAAGCAGCTGCTCGACACCGACGCCTGCACGATGTGTGGCCGGTGCACCAGCGTGTGCCCGGCTCATGCCACCGGCAAGCCCCTCGACCCTCGCGAGATCGTGTTGAAGACGGGTGAAGTGATGGCGGCGACGGCGTCGCACGCACCCGGCGGGCGAGTGAGTCCTCCGCTTGGCAC
>RFST01000094.1 GCA_009923855.1 Actinomycetota bacterium | reverse complement strand
CTCACCACGAAGATGCCGAGTCCGGCGGCGGCGATGCACGCCGACGCGAACAGTGGTGGCCACGCATCACGGGGGAGGCGTCCTGCGCTGCGTTCGGCGCTGCGCGTGTGGTTGTCGGGGGCAGGGGCGTATTTGGCCACCACCACCGCCCCGAGTGCGGTGAGTGCGGCCAGGGAGATGTACGCACCACGCCATCCATAGCGGTCGATGATTACGGCGAGAGCGGGAGCGCCGATCAGTAGCGACAGCGCCCAGGAGGTCTCGTAGAGCCCGATGGCTCGGCCCCGTTGGTCATAGGGCACACGATCGCCGATCAGTGCCAGCCCGGCGATCGTCAAGTTGGTGACGCCGGTGACGAGGAGCACCATCGTGATGGCGAATGTGGCGATGCTGCCCGACAGTGCAATCACTGACGACAGCGACACCAGGCAGAGCCCACCAACGATGACGCGTCGGTGATGTCCGCGGTCGAGGATGCCGCCGGCTGCCCAGGTGGACAGACCGGAGAGTTCCGCGGTGCCGATGATGCTGGCGAGGGTGCCGGTGGACGTGCCGAAGGCTCGTTCCAAGGTGGGTAGGAACGGCCCGACCCAGCGCAGCGCGACGTTCGACGTGGCCTTTCCGGCCATCAGGGCCGCGAGGCCCCCTCCAAGACGTCCCCGGGGGTGGGGGTGGTCGGTCACCTGTCGCTCAGTTGGGCACCGTTGCGGGCACGTCGAGGTCGATGCCGAAGAAGGTGCAGGCGGCGGCCTCGCTACCGGTATCAACCGCGGTGCGCACAGCATTCACACAATCATCGATCGAGTCGCGTTGGCTCCACACGCCGAATCCGATGGCGACGATGATGACCACCGAGATGATTTTCATGATGATCGCTTTGGCGACGAGCGCGACGACCACGAACGCGACGATGATGGCGATGCCGACGATCAGGCTCACGTTCTTTGCGCCGTCGGCGCTAATAGCGGTCTGAGCCAAGGTGGCCACGGTGGTGTTCATGGGCGCGACCCTACGGCCTCGGCCTCTACGCTGCACGTCATGTCGAACGAGCAGCCAACATCTGGTGTGAATCTCTCGAGTGGTCTTCCGTCGACGGTGCTGCCCGACGAGTCGGTGGAGGTGCGCCATGGTTTGGCTCAGGCAGCCGATGCCGATGACCCTCGGGTAGCGATTGCGGCAGTTGCTGCGCGCAGCCCGCGATCGCTGGCTGCGTGGGCGGCACTTGCTGAGGCATCAGAGTCGGTAATGGACCGGTATGCGGCAGCTCGTGTGGGGTATCACCGTGGGCTCGACGCGTTGCGTGCGAATGGCTGGCGGGGCTCGGGGTATGTGCGCTGGGCTGCGCCGTCGAACCATGGTTTCTTGCGGTGCCTGTTGGCGTTGCAGCGCGCGGCCGCGGAGATTGGTGAGCTCGACGAGGCGGAGCGCTGTGCGTTGTTCCTCGCGCAGTTGGATCCGTCGGGGGTGCCGAGCGAATTCGGTGCCATCGCGCCCGTGGGCGCCTGATGAGGGCTCGGTGACTCACCGGCCATGTCCACTCACGCGGTGACGGGAGCGGTGTTGGCCGGCGGCGCATCGCGACGGATGGGTCGGGATAAGGCCCTGATCGATGTGGGTGGGCGAACGTTGATCGACCGCGCCCTTGATGTGATGGCCGGTTTCGACCAGGTGGTGGTGCTCGGCGGATCTGCGCAGGTGGCCCAGATCTGTGCTCGGCGGGGCGTGGAGGTGCTCGCCGACGTGCATCCCGGGTCGGGTCCGCTCATGGCAATTCTCGCGGCTGTCGAGCAGGTGGGTGACGTCGTGGCCATGGCGGTGGATATGGCTGGGGTGGAGGCTGCAATGGTGGATGCGGTGCGCGCCGGTGGAGATGCCCGCGGGGTGGATATCGCGGTGGCGACATCGCTGGGGGAGTTGCAGCCGGCGCTCGCACGTTGGAACGCGTCGGTCTACCCGGCGGCGATGGCGGCTGTGGATGACGGCGTGCGCTCGCTGTTTGGAGTTGTGGGACGCGATGAGGTGTCGGTGGTGCAGGTGGAAGTTGGTGCGGGCGTGGGGATCAACCTGAACACACCGGCCGATGTGGCAATCTTCGATGACGCCGGCCAATGATGATGCGACTTGATCGATATTGTCCGGACATATTTCCTGCTCGCTAGGATGACGGTATGACCCCCGCTGAAATCACCACTGCCGACCTTGCCGCCGCGATGGCCAACGGACCCGTGCGGTTATTCGATGTCCGTGAGCCTGATGAGTTCACTGCCGGTCGTGTGCCTGGCGCCATTCCGGTCCCGTTGCAGACCGTTCCCGACAACATCGACAAGTTCCGCGGCGATGGTCCGGCCTATGTCATCTGCCGCTCCGGTGGCCGTTCAGCCGCAGCGTGTGAGTTCCTCGCAGCTAACGGCGTGGACGTGGTGAATATCGCTGGCGGTACGGCGGTGTGGGCGAATGAAGGGCGCGACCTGGAGATCGGCGACACCTCAGAATGAGCACCAACGCCAGCATCGTCCACGAATGGATCGACGATGGTTCTGGCGTTGAATCGGTGATCGACGAGGCCATCGCTGCAGGGCGCTACGCGATCGACACCGAATTTCACCGCGAACGCACCTACTACCCGGCGCTGGCCCTTGTGCAGATTGCTTATGGTGATCGCATTGTTCTGATCGACCCGCTCGCGGTCGATATCAGTGCCCTCGGGCGGCTGTTCGCCACCGACGCGCTCGCGGTGTTCCATGCCGCCCAACAAGACCTCGACGTGTTGACCCATGCGGTCGGGTCGGTGCCATCGGCTTTTGTCGACACTCAGATCGCCGGAGGGTTCCTCGGATATGGCACTCCGTCACTCGTGGCACTGCTCACCGGTGAATTGGGGATCACCCCCGGCAAGGGTGATCGATTGACCGACTGGTTGCGCCGTCCGCTCACCGCCGCGCAGCGCGACTACGCCGCTGTTGATGTGGCCTACCTCATCGAAGTATGGGATCGATTGGCGAGCCGTCTGGAGGCGGCCGGTCGCCTTGGTTGGGCTCTGGATGCATGCGCAGAACTCGGTGCGCGACCGGTTGGCCCAACCGATCCTGAGCACGCCTGGTTGCGCGTAAAAGATGTGCGCACCCTCAAACCCCGTGGCCGCGCGGTAGCCCGTGAAGTGGCGGCGTGGCGGGAACGGCGCGCGATGCGCCTTGATATCCCGGTGCGTCAGGTCATGCCCGACCTGGCGGTGTTGGGTGTTTCCCAACGTGCGCCGCGTGATGTCGGTGCACTCGCTCAGGCGCGGGGAGTGGATGGTCGCTGGACCAAGGGGACGATTGCCGATGAGATCCTCGACGCGGTTGCCATTGGGGAACAGGCCGACCCACCCGAATTACCCACTGGTGGCGACGACCTTGATCGGCGTCTCCGACCCGCGATCGCGCTGATATCGGCCTGGGTGGCCCAGGTCGCCAAGGATGAGCAGATCGACACTGCAATGCTGGCCACGCGAGCGGACTTGGTGTCGTTCTTGGCCGAGGATGCCACCAGCCGTCTGCGTAGCGGATGGCGTGGCGAACTCCTCGGCGATGGCATCGCAGCGCTGGTGTCGGGCCGAGCAGCGCTCACCTTCGATCCCGGAGATGGATCTCATCGGGGCGGACTGCGCCTCGTGGGTCTCGATCCGGTAGGGTAAACAAGGCGTGTCCCCCGACACGCATCCGTCAGGAACACCATCGACACACCTGGGAGCCCGACTGTGAAGAAGGGTCGACATCGCCGCTTCGAAGAAGCGCGGAAACTAAAGCAGGCAGGTCCCGGAGCATTTGATCTTGGCTTCGGTGATCGCTCTAGGGATAACGACGACGACGACGATGACGAGTACGCCGCGTTAGCGGAGAAGTACGGCGTCACCTTCGACGACGACGATTCCGACGACGACGACTGACGCGCGTCGGCACCCACGAGCGCGGCGCATCCTCTGGTTACATCATTGAGCGTGGGCTGTTGACGTTCAGCGGCCGCGCACGGTTGGATGCGGCAGCGGAACCCACTCGTCGCGGGTGAGTTGGCTCAACATCAGGTCGTACACCTCGCGTCCGACCAGTTCGATGATCTCATCGGCGCTGGCGATGTACACCGGGTCGGCGCCGGTGAACGCTTCGGGTGCCTCGGTGCACCACCAGTGAAACTCGCTGCCTCCGTCGCCCCAATCGCGTCGTTTCCACTCACGTAGCCGTGAGGTGACGTGTCCGGTTCCGTCGGTCTCGTGCTCGAGGCGGATCGGTACCTGCCAGCACACGTTGGGCTTCCAATCGAGGGGTCGTTCGTCTGCTGCCATGGCGGCGATGTGGAGTGCGCACCCTGTACCGCCGTCGAAGCCGGGCCGGTTCAAGAAGATGCAGGCGTCATCGACTTGGCGGGTCACGGTGGTGGGTCCGCCCTCGTCGTCGGGTTCACCGGGTTCTAAGAAGCCGTCGCGGGTCGCTTCCGCGTGGAACTGCATCTGGTGGGGTTGCACCTTGACGAAGGCACGCACCACGGTCTGCACGTCGTCGTCATCCACGAAATGAGCGCCGTAGCTGCAACACCCCTGTTGCATCTCGGTCGCATCGGCGTCGAGCACACCTTTGCATCCTTCGCCGTAAATGCAGCGATGCGATGAGCGCATGTATGTCGCGTCGATGAGCCACGTGCGATCCTCGGTGGGGTCCTCGAACGAGATCCATTCGTGGACATCGCTGGCTTGGGCGCTGCTGCGTCGTCCCACGACGGCGAGGGTACCGCCCTCGGTAGGCTCGCGGGCACTATGACCGAGTCGATGTCCGCCGATCAGCTGCGCCGCTCCTTCCTCGACTTCTTCGCGTCGCGCGATCACACGGTGGTGCCCTCGGCCAGCTTGATCCCGCACGACCCGTCGATCATGTTCACGGTGGCCGGCATGGTGCCCTTCAAGCCGTACTTCGTTGGCGATGAAGTGCCGCCGTATGCCCGTGCGACCTCGTCGCAGAAGTGTGCACGTGCCGGGGGAAAGCACAACGACCTCGACGATGTGGGTCGTACCAAGCGGCATCTCGTGTTCTTCGAGATGCTCGGCAATTTCTCCTTCGGCGATTACTTCAAAGCCGAGATCATTCCATGGAGCTGGGAGCTGGTCACCGAGGGATGGGGTTTCGACGGCGACCGGCTGTGGATCACCGTGCACGAGAGCGATGACGAGGCCGAAGCCATCTGGCACGAGCAGGTCGGTGTGCCGATGGAGCGCATCCAGCGCCTCGGTGACAAAGACAATTTTTGGCAGATGGGTGACACGGGGCCGTGTGGCCCGTGTAGCGAGATCCACATCGACCGCGGGCCTGCATTCGGCCCCGATGGTGGCCCGCTGCACGATCCGGCCGGTGATCGGTTCATGGAGTTCTGGAACCTGGTGTTCATGCAGTTCGACCAGGCGGCCGATGGCACTCGCACCCCGTTGCCGAAGCCCTCGGTGGATACCGGTGCGGGACTTGAGCGCATTCTCGCGCTGGTGCAGGGGGTCGATTCGGTCTGGGAGACCGATCTCATGGCCCCGCTGATCGATACCGCGTGTTCGCTCACCGGTGCGACCTATCGCCCCGGTAGCTACGACGATCGAGAGTCGTTTGCAGTGCGGGTGCTGGCCGAACATGCGCGGTCGGCAGCAATGCTGGTCGACGACGGAGTGTTCCCATCGAACGAGGGCCGGGGCTATGTGCTGCGGCGCATCCTGCGTCGTGCGGTGCGCTATGCCTTCCTGCTCGGCACGGAACGTCTGGTCATGCCTGATCTTGCTGCCCGCGCGATCGACGTGATGGGCGCGGCGTATCCCTCGCTCGGGGCCAACAGTGACTTCATCACGGGTGTGCTCACCAAGGAAGAAGAGCGCTTTCGTCACACCTTGCGCACGGGCATGGGCATCCTCGACGACGAGTTGTCCGCGGGTGGCACACTTGGTGGCTCCACCGCGTTCTTGTTGCACGACACCTACGGCTTCCCGCTTGAGCTGACTGAGGAGATCGCTGGCGAACGCGGAGTGAGTGTCGACACCGCCGGCTTCGAGGTGGAGATGCAGGCGCAACGTGAACGTGCCAAGGCCGCACGCCGTGATGGCGCCGGTGGTGATGATCGTGTGGCTATTCACCGTGGTGTGCTCGAGGAGTTCGGCACCACTGAGTTTGTCGGCTACACCGACGATGTCGCCACGGCTCGGGTGCTGCATATCGACGCTGTGGTGGGGCCCGATGGCGACGACCTGGTGGAGGTATTCATCGATCGCACCCCGTTCTATGCGGAGTCGGGTGGCCAGATCGGTGACACGGGCACCTTGGTTGGCCCCGCCGGTGCCCTCGAGGTGATCGACTGCACGTTCGCACTGCCGAATCTGCGTCGTCACCTTGCGCGCGTGGTCACTGGCGAGATCAATGTGGGCGACACGGTGGAAGCAAGCATCGATCGTGGGCGTCGTGATGCGATTCGCAAGAACCACACCGGTACCCATGTGCTGCACTGGGCGTTGCGCACCGTTCTCGGTGAGCATGTGAAGCAGGCGGGGTCATGGGTAGGTCCTGACCGGCTGCGCTTCGACTTCTCGCATTACGCAGCGGTGACCCGCGAGGAGATCGCCGAGATCGAACGACTCGCGAACATCGAAACCCTCGCGAATAAGGGCGTGCGGTCGTTTGAGACAACCAAAGATGAAGCCGAAGCGCTCGGCGCCATTGCGTTCTTCGGCGACAAGTACGGCGATGTGGTGAGGGTGCTCGAGGCCGGGTCATCGATCGAGTTGTGCGGTGGCACCCATGTGCGCGCCACCGGAGATATCGGCACCATCAAGGTGATTTCGGAATCGTCGATCGGGTCGAATCTGCGTCGTATCGAAGCGGTCACGGGTGCGGCATCGGTTGAGCTGCTGCAACGGCGCACCGATGTGCTCGCCGAGATCGGCGACCTCGTGGGGTCCAGTGGCGACGAGATTGCCGACGGTGTGCGGCGCAAACTCGACGAGATACGCCAACTGCAGGACGAGTTGAAAGCGCTGCGGTCTGCTGCGGCAACATCGCTTGCGGGCGACATTGCCGCCACCGCCGTTGACGGAGTGGTGGCCCAGCGCATCGACGACATGTCGCCAGGTGATATGCGCGAGTTGGCCATTGCGGTTCGTCAAGCAGGTGCGCGCCGGGTGGTGCTGGTGGGGGAGACCTCCACGGGTGGCGTTGGCCTGGTCGCTGCTGTCGGTCCCGATGAAGGTATTCCCGCAGCTGACCTCATCCGTGATGCGGCACGTGCTGTCGGCGGTGGTGGCGGCGGCAAGGGAGATGTGGCGACCGCCGGCGGCAAAGACGTCGCCGCGATCGACGAGGCCCTTCGCATCGCATCGGAGGCCGCTGCCGGGTGAGCCCACCAGCGGCCACCCACCGAGTTATTGGTGTCGACCCCGGCCGGCGCCGCATCGGAGTGGCACTTGGCACGAACGGTGTCGCCAGTCCGCTCGAGGTGATTCAC
>RFST01000093.1 GCA_009923855.1 Actinomycetota bacterium | reverse complement strand
CTTCGAGGTGGAGATTCTGATCCGCGACATGGACGATCCGGCCGACCCTGCACACGACACCGTGGTGGAACAAGCCCCACTGCCGGGCACCGAGGTAGACCTCGGCTCCGACGTGACCGTGGTGTTCGCCAACGCCCCACAAGCCCCGACCGCCGACTTCGACGGAGACGGCATTACGAACGGCACCGACACTGACGACGATGACGACGGCTACCTCGACACCGAAGAAATCGACGCGGGATCCGACACGTTCGATGCCGACGAAACTCCACAATCGCCCGCAGCCGACTTCGATGGTGACGGCACACCGAACCGCACCGACACCGACGACGACGGGGACGGCTACCGCGACAGTGACGAACTCGACGCCGATGCCGACCCGTACGACCCGGACATCACCCCCATTTCGGACACTGCTGATTTCGACGGTGATGGCACGCCGAACAGTTCGGATACCGATGATGACGGTGACGGGTTCAGCGACACCCAAGAACGCGACACCTCAAGTGACCCATTCGATGAACTGAACACACCGAACAGCGACAACGACAGCGACGGGTTCACCAACCTGGAAGAAACCAACGCCGGCACCGACCCCGATGACGCGTCCGACAGCCCGGCACCACCAACGACAGAAGCAGCACCACCCACCACCGAAGCGCCGTAACCCACTACGCCGTCGATCGCTGCGACACTGGTGCGTGAACCACCGGGTGACGCAGCACGCTCGGCACAGGATCGATCAGCAGCGCGCGAGGAAGTTGCGCAGCAGATCGTGACCCGACGCCGTGAGAATCGACTCGGGATGAAACTGCACGCCTTCCACATCAAACTCGCGATGCCGCACGCCCATCACGATGCCGTCGGCCGTGGTGGCGGTGACCTCCAACACGTCCGGCACCGACGACGGTTCCAACACCAGCGAGTGATAGCGGGTCGCGGTGAACGGCGACTCGATGCCGGTGAACACACCGCGGCCGTCATGGCTGACATCGGACACCTTGCCGTGCATCAACTCGGGTGCCGACACCACATCGGCGCCGTACACATGACCAATCGCCTGATGACCAAGGCACACACCGAACACCGGCACACCCGCGGCGGCAAACGCCGGGATTGCTGCACAGATGATGCCCGAAGTCTCCGGGCGCCCCGGGCCGGGGGAGAGCAACACACCGTCGGGCTCTAGAGCCACGGCCTCGTCAACCGTCAGTGCATCATTGCGATGCACCACCGGCTCGGCACCCAACTCACCGAGGTACTGCACAAGGTTGTAGACGAACGAGTCGTACGAATCGATCACCAGCACCCGTGCCACCCGCACAGCCTGCCGTCATCATGGCCGAACCCAAACTCGCGGCACCATCAACACCACGGCATAGGCGCCAGTCACGCACCGAGTTGGCTCGCCCGTGACAGCAAGGGGGGAGTTGTGCCTAGACTCGTCACCCGTGGCTCCTCCGAAGCGCAAGACTGGCGGTCGCACCACCCCAAAGGGAACGGTGCCCGGCCAGCAGACCCGCAGCGATGCCGGCGCGCCCGGCGCCGATGGCGGCGACAACGAGGTGCGTCGCGTGCGATCTGACGCAGGAACATCGACGCCACCACGGTCGTCGCGCTACACCCCGCCGATCCCACCGGAATCGAAGACCAGCCCCCAATGGGTGCCGGTGCTGATGTTGGCGCTGCTGATCTTGGGTGTGATCGTGATCATGTTGCGCAACCTGGTGTTCTCCGGCAACAACTGGTTGTTGCTGGTGGGCTTGGGTTCGGTGATGGGTGGCCTCTACACGGCCACCAAATGGCGTTAGCCGCCACCTCGTCGCCCACGCCGCTACCCGCCACGACGCCATCTGGCTTCATTCCTCGACCGTCCGCGACCACAGCGCAGACAACGGATCGCAGAACGATCGTTATCCACAAGGCCTGATGGTTTAGCACTAACCACGCCTGGTTATCCACAGGCCTGTGGGAACTGCGCATCGGCTGTCCGTAGCCCGTTACCGGCCGGCCAGTGACGCACTCAGTCGTACAGCGGTGCCACCACGATCATGTCCTCGAGACAATGCCGTGGCGGTGGCGGATCCTCATCTGGGGCCAGAGTCAACTTCAGCTCCACCCCGCAGACCGCGCACCGATACCTGACGTTCACTTTGCGCATCTCACCGGCTGGTGGCGGGCCCGGCAACGGCGTAGTGAAGGCACGCAGCATCGTGATGCCCACCCGCCACAGAAACACCATCATCAGCAGGCCAACGCCCACCCAGATGACGCGACCGAATGTGATTGCGAGCACAATCACGCGGTCATCCCCAGAGCTGTGGATAACCCATCACGGCCCGCAACCGCATACATTGCGCGCGCTTTCGGCCGTGTCATGGCTGTCATCATGGGCTCCAGACGCCACCAACGACAACCCCTGACACCACACACCGCCATCACTGCACCGACACGCCGACGCTCACAACCACGGCGCCACGGGCACCGGTAGACGATGCGCTCAAGGCCGGGAATCGACTGGGCCGAGATGTTCGAAATCAGCCGAGGCGTTCGATGATGGTGGCGTTCGCCATGCCGCCACCCTCGCACATGGTCTGCAGACCGAACCGGCCGCCGGTGCGCTCCAACTCGTTCAACAGCGTGGTCATCAACCGTGCACCCGAGGCACCAAGCGGGTGACCGAGCGCGATCGCGCCGCCGTTCGGGTTGACCTTGTCCATGTCGGGATGGAATTCCTTCTCCCATGCCAACACCACCGACGCGAACGCCTCGTTGATCTCCACCAGATCAATATCGTCAAGCGACATACCGGCACGCTCCAGCACCTTGTGGGTGGCTGGGATCGGCGCGGTCAGCATCAGACGCGGGTCATCACCAGCCAGTGAGAAGTTCACGAACCGTGCGCGCGGGGTGAGGCCGAGCTGCGCCGCGCGCTCCTCACTCATGATCAACAACGCCGACGCACCATCGGTGATCTGCGACGAGTTACCGGCCGTGACCCGGCCGCCTTCTTCTTCGGGACGGAACGACGGCTTCAAGTTCGCGAGCGTCTCCATGGTGGTGTCGCGCAGGCCTTCGTCCACGCTGACCATTTCGCCGTCCACCCCGAGCACCGGCAGGATCTCGGCCTGGAAACGACCCTCGTCGGTGGCGCGACGCGCATAGTTCTGGCTGCGCATGCCATAGGCGTCGAGATCTTCACGGGTGAGACCCCACTTGTCGGCGATCAACTCCGCCGAGATGCCCTGGGGCACCAGACCACCCACATCGGCATACCGCGCACCCACCTTGGGCCCGAACGGGTAGCCGTACTTGCCATCGGCCATCGACGCACCCATCGGCACCCGCGTCATCACCTCGACACCGCCGGCGACAACCACGTCGTACGCGCCGGCGATCACACCCTGGGCGGCGAAATGCGCGGCCTGCTGCGACGACCCGCACTGACGATCGATGGTGGTGCCCGGCACCGTCTCGGGCCAGCCAGCCGCCAACACCGCGTTACGGGCGATGTTCACTGCCTGCTCACCGGTCTGCATCACACAGCCCATCACCACATCATCGACCACCGACGGATCGAGATCGTTGCGTTCCTGCAACGCGCGCAACGTCTCCGCGGCGAGATCCACCGGGTGCCATTCCTTCAACTTTCCATTCCGACGGCCCTGCGGGGTGCGGATGGCGTCCACGATCACTGCATTCGTCATGTGCGCATCATGGCGCGTCGTTCGCGCAATCGTGAAGTCGGGAGACACCCGCAGAAACACGACCTTTCAGTAGACCCGGGGCCCAACCAATGCGAGAATGCCCGCCATGAGCATTCCCGGACGCAGCACCATCGACGAACTCCACGCGAAAGTCGCCGGCCAGACCGTGCCCACACGGTTCCTGGCCCTCGCCGCCGAACGCCCCGACGCGGTATTCCTCCGCTCCATGGCGACCGCCCCCGGGTCGAACCCAGTCGGTTGGAACACATTCACCCTCGCCGAAGTGCGCGCCCTCGCCGCCCGCACCGCCGCCGGCCTGCAGGCCCTCGATGTGGAACCCGGCGAACGCGTGATGTTGATGATGCGCAACCGCCCCGACTTCCACTGGTTGGACCTCGGCGCCCAATTCGTGCGCGCCACCCCCGTGTCGATCTACAACTCCTCATCGGGTGAAGAAATCCAATACCTCGCCAGCCACGCCGAAGCCCGCGTGATCATCGTGGAAGACGCCGGGTTCCTCGCCCGCCTGATGGAGATCCGCGACGAACTGCCCCTGCTGGAACACATCTTCGTGATCGAGGCCGGCGACGACCTGCCCGACGGTGTGCGCCCCGTGGCAGAACTGCTCGCCCACGGCGAAGCCGACCTCGACACCCTCGGTGCCGTCACCAGCCCCGACGACCTGGCGACGCTGATCTACACCTCGGGCACCACCGGCCCACCCAAAGGCGTGATGATCACCCAGGGCAACGTCTGCTACGCGGTCGAAATGCTGAACGAACTGATCGACCGTGATGTGAACGACTGGCGGGTGGTGTCGTACCTGCCCCGAACGCGTCACTAGTCATTACCAAAGTTTGATCTACGGCTTCGATGTGGCGTGCTGCCCCGATCCGTCGCTGCTCACCGCCTTCCTCGGCGAAGTGCACCCCAACATATTGTTCGGCGTGCCGCGCGTGTTCGAGAAGATCTATGCCGGTGTGAACGCGGCCGTGTCGGCCGACCCCGAAAAGGCCACCGCCTTCAACGACGGTGTGCGCGCCGCGCTCGAAATCAAAGCCGCCGAACGTGCCGGCACCATCACCCAGGAACAGCGCGACACCTGGGACTTCCTTGACGCGGTCGCGTTCTCACAGGTGCGGGCCCTCGTCGGTCTCGACGAAGTGCAGGTCGCGATCACCGGCGCTGCACCCCTGCCCGCCGAAATTCTCGAATGGTTCAACGCCATCGGCGTTCCGCTGTCGGAGATCTACGGTCTGTCGGAAACCTCCGGCCCGCTCACCTTCACCCCATGGGCAAACAAGCCCGGCTACGTGGGCCAGGCCGCACCCGGTATGGAGGTGCGGCTCGGCGACGACGGTGAGGTGCTGTGCCGCGGCGGCAACGTGTTCCAGGGCTACCTGAAAGCCCCCGACAAGACCGCCGAAGCACTGATCGACGGATGGTTCCACACCGGCGACATCGGCGAACTCGACGACGAGGGCTACCTGCGCATCGTCGACCGCAAGAAGGAACTGATCATCACCTCCGGCGGCAAGAACATCAGCCCGGCCAACCTCGAAGCCGCACTGAAGATGATCCCGGTGGTGGGCCAGGCCTGCGCCATTGGCGACCAGCGCAAGTTCATCTCCGCTCTATTGGTGCTCGACCCCGAAGCCGCACCCGTGTGGGCCGCCGCGAACGGCAAAGCCGGCATGAGCCTCGACGAACTCGCGGCCGACCCGGATGTTCTGGCCGCCGTGCAGGCCGGTGTCGACGAGGTCAACACCAAGTTCGCTCAGGTCGAACAGATCAAGAAGTTCACACTGATCTCAGAAGAGTGGATGCCCGACTCGGATCTGTTGACCCCCACCTCGAAGTTGAAGCGTCGCGGCATTCACGCCCGCTACGCCGACGCGATTGAGGCGATGTACGCCTGAGCAGCCGGCACAGCACTGTCGCTGCTGAACGACTGCGCCATCAGACGTAGTTCTCGAACTCGTCCGGGGGTGGACCCGGATCAGGTTCGGGAATCAGCAATGCGAGAATGTCGTGCAGGGCCGTGATGTGATCATCATCGAGCTGCTGCGCGAACGCCGCCTGCACCGCCCGGCGATACGTCACGTTCATCGCTCGCCACAGATTGCGCCCACGCGGCGTCAACTCCACATCGACCGCGCGATGATCCGCAGCATCCACATCACGGTGCCGCACCACCCACCCGTCTTCTTCCAACCGGTCTAACCGGCGGCTGAGACTCGACGCCGGCAACGCCAACTCATAGGCCACATCGCTCGGACGGGCCCGGCCGCCGAGGCGCTGCAACGCCGCCAACGTGTCGAACCAGGTGAGCGGCAGATCCCATTCGTCGCGCAACGCCTCATCGAGTTGGCGTTCAATAACCCCCACCCGCGCCTGCATGCCACGCCACGCCGCCACACGCCGCGCATCAAGCCGAGCCATCTCAAGAGTGTGGCTTGCCGACGCGCGTCCGCGCCGGAATTACCCGATACAACAACCCGATTCGCCGACGGGCTCACCCAACAAATGTTGCGGTGACCACAATTCGGTAATCAAGAGACGTTGGGGTTCCATCCGGTTGTGAACAGGCAACCAGCGACAGTGTCCGACCTGGGATCGATGACGCTGCACCGAAGATTGATTGTGCCAGCCGAATCAGCGACTGCGTACGTGAATGAACGCCCATCCAACGTCGTCACAACGATGGCGTCCCCGTTGTTCAGATGATGAATATTCCTGAAAAGGCCACCCTTTGAGGTGCGGTGAGCAAACACAACTACATGCGAGCTGTGCGCCATCGTTCCGGTTCCTGTCCAATGCCAGATCAAGCCACGGTCGACGATCGCATTAGAGTCATCACCGCCCTCGACACGCCCCGACACACCCAAACTAGGAATTGACAACGTCCACGGCACCGCGTTTGGATCAGCGGGCGCAGGTGGCACTGTGCTCGCCGGCGGTGCAGCACTTGAGGACGCCGACGACGTTGCTGGCCTGGAATTGCTACCCGAACCGCTTCCCCTATTGGGGACCGCCACAACGATCTTCGTGGCTGGCCAATCGAGGCGATATTCAACCGCCGCCCGCACACCGTAACCCTCTGATTCGCCACGTGTCAGCGCCGCCAGAAGAAACTGACGATGCTCACGGTCGATGCGTGCCCGCAGGCTGTAGCCATCTTCAGTGCCTGGCGCTGGAGTTACAGCGATCGCAACCGCACCGGACAGGGACAAGAGGCCCGCACACAACACGACAAGTGCCGCTCGGCAGCGACAGACTGCACTGAAATATTTACGCACCACGCTCCTTCACCTTAGGTTGTCGACTGCCGCTCTCACACATTTCCTACCGCGTGATGGCACACCTCATACCCATCGCTAGGGCGGCTCTCACCTGTTACACACTTCTGCCTGACCTAACGTGAGGTCATGGCCTTTGTTGACCCCACCGTGAACCTCGCCGAGATCCAAGACATCGTTGCCGAGTCATTCCCTGGCAGCGGCAACACCTGCACCGAAATCGGTCCTGGCTACGCCATCGCCCGCCACGACGTGGGCGACGGCGACATCCGCCCCGGTGGCTTCATCTCTGGGCCCACGCAGTTCTCCACCGCCGACGCCGCCCTGTGGTACGCCACGTTCGTGGCGCTCGACCGCATCGAAACGATGACACTCACCAGCGAGCTGTCCATCCGTTTCCTGCGTCCCGCTGTGGGCAGCGTTCTGTATGCCCGCGCCGACATCGACATGGTGACTCGCCGCAGCGTGGTCGGCACCGTGCGCATGTGGTGCGACGACGAACCCACCCGCATCACCT
>RFST01000092.1 GCA_009923855.1 Actinomycetota bacterium | reverse complement strand
CCGTCGACCTGGCGAAGGTCGATGTTCTCGGCGAAGAGGGCGGAGATAATCTGCACACCGTCACCGTAGCGGTGTACAGCTTGCGACGGCTGCGGTCACATCCACCGCCTGGGGACGGCGATGAGAACCAGCCAGGAGGGCTGTAGGGCAACCGGACCGAAGTCCGCCGAGTCGCGCCCGAGCGGATTGTCGGCGGTCACCCACCAGCGACCGTCGTCGCAGCGGTGGCCAAGTCGTTTCACGAGAAGCATGTCGTTATCGGGGTGAACGACGATTCGTCGCTGATGGGGCCGTGCCCACGGCCAGCGGATACCGATCACCCCCTGGCCGGGCTCGAGGCCGGGTCGCATCGAGTCCTCGACGACGATGAAGCGTCGGATGGGGGAGCGGTCGCCGGTCACCATCGCTGCGAAGTGGGCACACACGCGACGGAGGCGACGCAGCAGATGCATGGCCACCGGCGGAAGGGTAGTGTGCGCAGCGACAACGACAGCGCCGCGGCGCTGCCCCCGACACACCCGAGGAGAACACGATGATCGGACGACTGTTCGCATCCGCCACACCCGTTCATGCGCACTGCGACCTGTACTGCGGCGTCTATGACCCCGCGCAGGCTCGTATCGAGGCCATGTCGGTCGTCAAGACCGCGCAGAAGTACCACGATTCCGATGACGCGGTGTTCCGCGACCGCTGCATCCTCATCAAGGAACAGCGCGCCGAGGAGGCCAAGCACCATCTCATGGTGCTGTGGGCTGACTTCTTCGCGCCGCCTCACTTCGAGCAGTACCCGCAGCTGCACGATCTGTTCTGGAAGGCCATTCACCAAGCTGGTGAGGCGAAGAAGTCGATGGACCCTGCTGTGGGCGAGCAGCTCGTTGCCTACATCGATGAGATTGCCGAAATCTTCTGGGCCACCGAGAAGGGCCAGCAGATGGGGATGTATCCCCCCGCCTGATCATGGTGCGGTGCCGTCTGTCGGCCCGCGTCTGAGCCGAAATTCACGCGATGCCCGGGGTTCGCCCCGGGCATCGTCGCGTCCGGCATTGGGCGCGGCGAGGATCGTGTTGAGGTGTGAGCTCAGGTATCGGCGGCGACGCGGATGCCGTCGATGCGCACGCGGGCGAGACGCATCCAGGTCATGGGTTTGATGAGGAGCCAACCCAAGTCGATCTCGTACCAACGGTGGGCGAGCTTGGCCGATGTAGGCGCAGCATGGTGGTTGTTGTGTAACCCCTCGCCAGCGGTCAGCAGAGCCAGCCACTGGAGGTTGGTGGCCGAGTTCGCGTATGGGCGACGGCCGAAGTGGTGGCCGATCGCGTTCACCGCCGATGAGGCGGCGATGTAGTAATTGATGTGCACGATCGCGGCGACCGCCGCGGTCCACGGGCCGACCAGCATGACCAAGATGGCAATGCCGCACCCGAGTCCGAGCAGGGCATGGTCGAAGAGAACGCGGTCGGCACGGGTTGGGGGAAGGTCGCGGGCGTAGCGCGCAACGTTTGTGCTGTCCCTGGCCGCCCGGCGGTACATCGCATAGTTCCGTAACTGCACCTGCCACCAGCCGTGGACCGCGGGCGAGTGGGGATCGTCGACGGTGTCGGTATGGGCATGATGTTTGCGGTGGACGGCCACCCACTGGCGCACTCGAATGCCCGTCGTCAGCCACAGGACCACGGTGAAGGACCAACGCGCCGGCGCCGAGAATGTGATGGCGCGGTGCGACAATCCGCGATGCAGGAACACCGTTGTGGCGAGATTGGCGATGGTGGTGATGGCGACCCCGATCACCGTGCCGAGAATCAGATGCCCGACGAACGAATCAACCACACCAAACACGGTTCTGACAGTAGCAGGTTCCCTACCGACCAGTAGGTAGTTCCACGCTACGCTGCAACGATGTCCTCGGCGCCTCCCCTCGAGCCCCATGCACATGGCGTGGGCAGCACCGATGACACGCCCCGTGATGTGCGTCCCATGCGTGAACAGATTCTTGCTGAGGCAGTGCAGTGCTTCGCGGCCGATGGGTATGACGGTTGCTCCCTGAATGACATTGCGGCTGGCGTCGGGATTCGTCGTCCGAGCCTGCTCCACCATTTTGCATCCAAGGAGATCCTGTACCAGGAGGTGTTCGAGCGACTGCTCTCGGATTGGTTTGCAGGTGTCGAATCGGCGGCGACCCAGCCATTGAGCGGTTGGGAACGGGTTGAAGCGCTTCTTGGCGCCGGGTTCGATTTCTTCGCGGCGAATCCGGACTACGTCCGTCTGGTGCGACGTGCAGCCATCGACGGAGGGTCGCATCTCGCCATCGATCTATCTGGGGTGCTGCGTCCGCTCTTTGATCGAGCCGCTGGTTACTTCGCCGCAGCGATGGAATCCGGTGAGTTCACCCACCACGATCCGCGGCAACTGATGATCACCGGATATGGCGCTCTGCTCACCTATTTCTCCGATGCGGCCTTCCTCGATGGACTGCTCGACCGTGACCCGATGGAGGCGTCAGCGCTCGACCAACGGCGTCAGCACGTGCTCGCGTTCTTCCGGGCTGCGCTCGTGCCGGAGGGTGGGGTTTGCGGACCATGAAACGGTGACCGGCTGCGCACACGACGTGCTGGCTAGCGTGGGCGTCATGTCACACCACGATCCCTCCGGTGGCCGCACGCTGTCTGAAGCCCAGTCGCGAGACCTTCTCGCGCAGGCCGGTGTGAGATTTGCCCGACTGCGACAGGCCACGACACCCGAGGAAGCCGTTGCAGCAGCTCAGGATGTGGGTGGGCGCGTCGTGGTCAAACTGAATGGGGATCGCATCGCCCATAAATCGGAGCGCGGTCTAGTGCGGGTTGATGTCAGCGGTGATGAGGCCGTGCGTCGCGCCGCCGAGGAGATCCTTGCTGCGGTGCGCCCCGATGACGGAGACGTCAATCTGCTCGTTGCTGAATATGTCGCTGGGCTACGCGAGCTCATCGTGGGCATGGTGCACGACCCGCAGTTCGGGCCGGTGGTGATGCTGGGAATCGGCGGCGTCCTCGCCGAGGCGATCGCCGACGTCGGATTCCGTCCAGCGCCACTCGACGTGGCCGCCGCCCATGAGCTGATCAACGACCTCTCGCTACAGGATCTCCTCGGAGAATTCCGCGGCGATGCGGCTCTTGACCGTGATGCGCTGGCCGACCTGTTGGTGGCGGTGGGATCGTTGGCACACGACCGGACCGATATCGCGAGTGTCGACCTCAACCCGGTCATCATCACCACATCGGGTGAACCGGTCGCGGTGGACGCACTGGTGGAGATGGCAGACGCGTCGACGGCACCAACTGTGGAACGTCCCCGTATCGACCCAGAGCGGTTTGCTGCCTTGTTCGACCCCAAGGGTGTGGTCATCACCGGCGCGTCGACGCATCCCGGCAAGTTCGGATTCGTGAGCCTTCACAACATCTTGGCGTCGGGCTACCGCGGTGCGGTTCACGCCACGAATCTGAAATGTGAAGAAGTGCTTGGCATCAGCACTGTCGCCGATGTTGCCGACATTCCCGACGGCGCAGTCGACCTTGCATTCGTGTGCACCCCCGCAGCAACCAACCCGGACCTGCTCCGGGGACTGGCAGCGCGCGGGGTCCGCGCGGCATTTTTGACATCGGCCGGGTATGGCGAAGCAGGTGAACAGGGTCGAGCGGCTGAAGCCGAATTGGTGGCGTTGGCCGATGAACTCGGCATTTTGCTGGCCGGCCCCAATGGGCAGGGCGTGGTGTCGACGCCATCGTCGTTGTGCGCCCAGATCGTTGCGCCATACCCGCCAACGGGCACGATTGGTGTTGCCAGCCAATCCGGCAACTTCGTGTCGAGTTTCTTGAACCTTGCACGAGCGACCGGCGTGGGCGTGAGCCGTGCAGTGTCGGCGGGCAATGCCGCGGCGGTCGGGGTCGGCGACTACTTGGGTTACTACGCCGATGATGAGGCGACGTCGGTGGGTCTGGCCTACCTCGAGGGCATCACCGACGGACGGGCTCTGATGTCGCAGCTGTCGCAGGTCACACCGAAGATGCCGCTCGTGGTGCTGAAAGGTGGAGCGACCGCTGGCGGTGCCCGGGCTGCCGCGAGCCACACCGGTGCGCTGGCGGCCGACGATCGTGTTTTCGACGGCGTCTGCCGGGCCATAGGCGTGTCACGCGTTCACTCGGTTGAAGAGGCATTTGACGTGGCGGCAACCTTTGCAACACAGCCACTTCCACAGGGTCCGAGAGTGGCAGTGCTCACCACCGCCGGCGGTTGGGGTGTGGTCACCGCCGATGCCATCACACGCGAACGCGACCTAGTGCTGGCCGATCTGCCCGATGATCTCCTCGCGGCGATCGATGCCGAGCTACCGTCGCGTTGGAGTCGCAACAACCCGGTGGACTGCGCCGGCGGAGAGACCCGCGACACAATTCCCACCGTGATGGGCTTGATCGCGCGTCATCGGGCAATTGACGCCGTGATCTATCTCGGGCTCGGTATTCAGTCAAATCAAGCCCGACTCATGCGCGAGGGCGAGTTCCATCCCGATCACGGCATCGGCCGGATCGTGGAATACCACGAACGCCAAGACGCGCGGTTTGCCGAGGCGGCGGCGGAGTTGAGCGATGAGACCGGCAAGCCGATTCTCGTGGCGACCGAACTCGCTGTTGCAGATCCCGATAATGCTGGCCCCGCCGCGGTGCGCGCGACCGGACGCATGTGCTACCCGACAGGCGATCGTGCGGTGCGGGCGCTTGGCCATCTGGTTCGGTATGCCCAATTCCTTGGACGGTGACCGATGACGGGCGCCGCTGACCGCGCACGTCCGCGCTCGCGGCATCACCCGGTACTGGTTCTCGCTGCGCTGTGTGCGGGCGTAGCCGTCGTGCTGTTCATCGTTCGAGCCGGTGCGGATTCGGTCGGGTCCACTGCTCCAATCGATCTTCCCGTGTCCGATGTAGCGGTGGTGCCGGTCGCTGGAGAGACGCCGGTGATGTCGCTGCGCCGGTCAGCGGTTGAACTCGTGCAACGGCAGGGATTCGGACGGTTGGACACGGCACTTGATGATTTCGCTGCAGGCCTTGATACTCGGTCATGTGTTCGCGTTGCCGTCGGTGACGTCATTGCGGAGTCTGGCCGTGACGGCGTTGTTATTCCAGCGAGTTCGTTGAAAGTGCTGACCGCTGCGGTCGCGGTCGAGGTGCTCGGTGCCGATCACCGCTTCACGACGGTTGTGCAGGCACCCGCACCCGTGAATGGTGTGGTCAACGGCAATATCACCATCGTCGGTGGGGGGGATCCATTGCTGTCGGGTGATTGGTACCCCTCCAGTGCGCTCGATCGATACCCGGTGTTCAACCACACCTCGTTGGATGCACTCGCCGCTCAGGTTGCGGCGTCGGGAGTGCAACGGGTGACGGGCGTCGTTGTGGGGGATGGGTCACGCTGGCCTGAGGAGCGTTACAACACGGCGTGGGCCGAGGGTGTCGCAGGCATCGAAGCCGGTCCGGTCGGTGCGCTGCTCGTCAATGACTCTCGGGTCGAGGGTGGTGCCTTTCGCTACGACGATCCGGTGGCCGCAGCCGTGATCGAATTCGAACGGGCTCTGCAACGCGCCGGGATCGTGATCGACGGCGGTGCGGTGACCGCCGACGCACCCACGTCGACGATCGCAGAGATGACGTCTGCGCCATTGCGCGACGTGATCACCGAGATGTTGCACACCAGCGATAACAACACCGCGGAGATGCTTCTGCGCGAGGTCGGGTTGGCTGCCGCGGGCGCAGGAACGACCACCGCGGGCACGACGGTCGTGCTCGACGTTCTCGCTGGCCTAGGCCTCGATACGTCAGGCATTGAATTATTCGATGGCAGCGGCCTTGCTCCGGGAAACAGAATTACCTGCGATGCATTGTTGACGGTGCTGGCCACGGCACCCGATGCCGTCATGGATGCTCTCGCGGTCGCGGGGCGCAGCGGATCACTTGTCGACGTCTACGCCGGCACCGAGTGGGACGGTCGACTCCGCGCAAAGACGGGGACGCTGGGCAACCCGCCCTATGACCAGGACCCACCAGCGGTGAAGGCTCTCGTGGGGGAATTACTGATGGGTGACACCGCAGAGTCCATGCGTTTTGCTCTCGTCCTCAACCAGTACCAGATCGATGATCAGTCGCGGTACCGCCCGCTGTGGGGTGAACTTCTGAACATTTTGGATACGGGTCCCGATGGGTACACCGTGGCCGACCTCGGGCCCCGATGAGTACAGGATCGCGCCGTCGAGTCGAGGTCGCTGGAGCAGTCGCTGTCGCTGGCGCGTTGATGCTGTCAGCTGGATGGAACGTGGCCAGAGATCGGGCCCGGTCAGAGCCGCGGGTGATCGTTGCGACCGTCGCCGATGCAGCAACGGTGAGCAGCGGCATCGATCCGGTGGTGACGTGGCGACGTGGGGCGCAGGCGGTGATGGCGGATCGCCTCGCCGACGATCTCACTACCCGTGAAGCTGATTTTGCCGCGACGGTGCCCAGTGGGATGTGTGTGGCGATCCGCATGGAGGATCAACCGCTTCTGCGCGTTGGCGATCCTGCACCCGAGATCGGTCGGGCACAGTCGCTGGTGGTGTTGGCTGCCGCCGTCGAGGAATTGGGCACGGCTCATCGGTTCACGACCGAGATCGTCGCTCCGGCACCCATCGATGGTGTTATCGACGGTGATGTGTGGCTCATCGGCGGCGGCGACCCCCTGCTCGGTTCTGAACGGGTCACGGCGTTGATGGGCGCCGATGGTGTTGTGCGCCCCACCCGTGCCGATGCGCTCGCTGCGGCACTCGCGGTGGCGGGCATCGCAGAGATCACCGGCGACATCATCGGCGATGGTCGCTACTTCGACGGTGAGCGACGGCCTGTTGAATGGCCCGACACCGTTCCGCTCTCGGAGGCGGGTCGTATTGCAGGTCTCACGATCGATGGTGGTCGGATTTGGGTTGACCCGCGCAACCTTGCATTCGACCCGGTGCAGGCGGCGGCACGTACCCTGACCGACATGTTGGCGATGCATGATGTTGTCGTGCGCGGCGCAGCGACCACCGCTGGTGGTGATGCTGCACCCCCGCCGGACGCCGCGCGCATTGCGCAGGTGCGTTCGGTGCCCCTTGCCACCGCAACCGCCGCGTGGACCGCCGAATCGGTACTACCGTCGGCTGATGTCGCCGAAACGTTGTTGCGCCATCTCGGTGTGGGCCGCAGCGGGGAAGGTTCTCGAGTGGCGGGCGCGGCTGCGGTTCGCGAACCCGTTCGCGGTCGACGCGACCCTGGCCGTCACCCTGATCACGACCGAGGGCGACGTCGCCCCCATCGCCCTGCAGAACCTCTCCGTCCCGGCCGGCGGCACCACCGACCTGCGCGTCAACGACCACGTCCCGGAGCGGCCCGACGTCGCCGCGGTCGTCCGCGTCACCTCGGGCCGCGCCGCGGTCGAGGGGCTGCAGCTGGCGCTGGCCGGGGTCGGCGGGGTCGACGGGGTCGCGTTCGTGCCCGCGGC
>RFST01000091.1 GCA_009923855.1 Actinomycetota bacterium | reverse complement strand
GGGTCGAGGGTGCCGGCATGACCGATACGTCGTTCACCGAGACGTCGACGCAGCATCGCGACCACATCGTGGCTGGTGATACCGGCCGGTTTGTCCACAACGCAGACCCCGTGCACGGTGGGAGGCCGGCGTCGCGCCATGGGTCAATCCGCTTCCCGCCGCCGGTCATCGCGCAGGATTTCATCGATGCGCTCAGCAGCACGAAGAGCATCATCGGCTCGAAAATCCAAAATCGGCGTCTTCTTTGCCCGAATCTGGCGCGCGATCGACGACTGCAATCGCACACGATGTTCATCGAGTGCCTCGATGATGGCGTCGTCCCCATCTGGGCCCTCAAGCGAGTCGAAATAGACGTGCGCGCGATTCAACTCATCGTCCACGTCGATACCGGTCACCGTCACGAACTCAAGTCGTTCATCGCCGATTCGCACAAGCTCATCGGCGATGATCTCGCGAAGCGTCTGTCCAACCCGCACCGATCGCGGGTAGCGCTGGGCCCCGCCACGACCGGAGCCCCGACGTGGAGCCTTGCGTGACATATCAGGTGAGCGTGCGCTCGATCTCGCGCTCGTCAAAGGTCTCGATGATGTCGCCAGGCTTCAGATCCTGGAAGTCGCTGAGCCCGATGCCGCACTCAAACCCTTCACGCACCTCTCGGACATCATCCTTGAAGCGCCTGAGCGACGAGATCTCGCCCTTCCAGATGATGGCCCCGTCGCGCAAAAAGCGCACCTTGGAACCACGAGAGATCGTGCCGTTCTGCACGTAGCAACCAGCGATTGCACCGATCTTGGGCACCCGGAAGATTTCTCGCACCTCGGCATCGCCTGTGACGACTTCTTCGTACTCAGGGGCGAGCATGCCGACCATCGCCTGTTCGATGTCCTCGAGCAGTTTGTAGATGATCTCGTAGGTTCGGATCTCCACGTTCTGCGCATCGGCGAGTTCCCGCGATTTGCGGTCGGGACGGACGTTGAAGCCCAGAATGGTCGCATTGGTGGTCTCGGCCAAGCTGATGTCGTTCGCGGTGATGCCGCCGACGCCTCTGTGGACGAAGGTGACATCGACTTCATTGCTGCCGAGTTTTCGGAGGCTCTCGGTCACCGCCTCAAGCGACCCCTGGACATCTGCTTTCAAAATCAAGTTGAGCGTTGCCGACTCACCGGACTGGATCTGCGCGAAGATGTCTTCGAGTTTCGTTCCGGTCTTCACCCGCGCATCAGCACGTTGATCGCGGATCTTGCGATGGTGCTCGCGGGCTTCACCCACAGTACGTGCAATCTTCTCGTCAGGGGCAGCGCGGAACTCATCACCGGCAGCGGGCACCGACGACAGACCAAGCACCTCAACCGGGGTTGACGGGCCCGCCACTTTGATCTGCTCTCCACGATCGTTCACCATGGCGCGCACACGGCCCCATGAGGCACCTGCCACGATCGGGTCGCCGACCTTGAGCTCTCCCTTATCGACCAGCACCGTGGCCACCGGGCCACGTCCCTTGTCGAGGTTGGCTTCGAGCACAACGCCCTTGGCGCGTCCCGTTGGGTTCGCCTGCAGTTCTTCGAGCTCTGCGACGACCAGCAACTGGTCGAGAAGGTCGTCGATACCGAGATCGACCAGTGCGGCCATTTCAACGACGATCGTGTCGCCACCCCATGCCTCGGGGACGAGTTCGTATTCAGCCAACTGAGTCAGCACGCGCTGCGGGTCGGCATTGTCTTTGTCGACCTTGTTCACTGCGACGATGATCGGAACTTCGGCAGCACGTGCATGGTTGATCGCCTCAATGGTTTGGGGCATCACACCGTCGTCAGCAGCCACCACGAGAACCACGATGTCGGTCACCTGTGCGCCGCGGGCACGCATCTGGGTGAACGCAGCGTGGCCGGGGGTGTCGATGAAGGTGATCTGCGCGCCATTGCGCTCCACCTGGTAGGCGCCAATGTGCTGGGTGATGCCTCCGGCCTCACCGTCGACAACATTCGCGGAGCGAATCTTGTCCAGGACCGTGGTCTTGCCATGGTCGACGTGGCCCATAACCGTGATCACCGGTGCACGCGGACGCAAGGCCTCTTCGTCATCGTCGTCACTGTCGTCGAACAGCGCCTGCAACTCGACCTCTTGCTGCTGGCCGGGATCGACGAGGAGCAACTCGGCGCCGACATCGAGAGCGAACAACTCCATGTGATCGTCGGACAGTGCCTGCGTCGCGGTGATCATCTCGCCGTTGTTCAGCAGGAATTTCACGACGTCGGCGGCCGTTCGGTTCAACTTCGGAGCAAACTCTTGGGCCGACACACCACGCTCGATGACGATGATGCCCTCGGGCACCGGCGCCGAGCGATCGGTCAGCGTCAGATGCTGCGGCTGAAGCTCGTCTTGATCGCGACGACGACGCCGCTTTGATCGGCGAGGCGG
Source organism: Actinomycetota bacterium (assembly GCA_009923855.1). GTDB lineage: Bacteria > Actinomycetota > Acidimicrobiia > Acidimicrobiales > Ilumatobacteraceae > Casp-actino5. The sequence continues at coordinate 5,170 of RFST01000091.1, read as the reverse complement.
CCGACGCTGCCCGCTAGGACGGGGACCACCACCCGGGCGACCACCAGGAGGGCCACCGGGGCCACCGTGCCCACCAGGGCCACCACCGGGGCGCGGACCGCCGAACCCACCGGGACGTGGGCCACCACCGGGACGCGGCGCGTACCCACCTGGGCGGGGCCCGCCACCGGGGCGTCCGCCACCACGTCCAGCAGGCGCTGCCTGGCCAGGCGGCGGCGGAATGACCTTGCCTGACGCCGAGACCGGACGCCCAGGAGGCGGCGGAATCGGTCGCCCTGACGCTGACGTCGGCGGCATCGGTCGTGACGGAGGGGCCGCTGGTGGCGGCGTCGCCGGTGACGGTGGCGCGGCCGCTGGCGGTGCAGCAGATTCGACAACGGGTGCCGCTGCAGCTTCGGGCCCTGGAGACGAGATCACCCTGCTCGGTATCTCCGGCGCCGGGGCGGGCGCCACAATGTCAGCGGCGTCGGCAACTGGTTCGGACGCCAGCTCGGGTGGCGCCGTATCGGCGGGGAGAGCATCGCTCGACTCGGCCGATGTCTCTGCAGCCTCGGGCGCGTCGGCGGGCGCATCCACCACGACGGTCTCGGTGACCTCGGGAGCCGATGCCGCAGCTGCGGAACTGTCGTCGGGGGACTCTGTTCCCGAGGCTGGTTCTGCCGCGATCGATGGGGCATCATCGGCATCAACGGTCGCTGTGGCTGCAGCCTTCTTCGCTGTGGTTTTCTTCGCGGCAGTTGTTTTTGCTGCCGTCTTCTTCGCCGCGGTTTTCTTCGCTGCGGTCTTCGTCGCTGCGGTTTTCTTTGCGGCCGTCTTCTTCGCGGCGGTCTTCTTCTCAGGCTCCGGCGGTTGTTCGTCGCGAGTCAATCCGTCACGCTCGGCACGCCGTCGCAACATGTCGGCATAGGCCTCCTCGAGGCCGGTCTGCGGGCCTTTGGCAGCTACACCCAGTGCGTCGCATAGCGCCAACGTCTCGGCATTCGTCATGCCGAGTTCCTTTGCCAGTTCGTTCAGTTTGATCTTCTTCGCCACCGTCAGGTCAACCCTTTCGCCTCGTCGTCATCGTGGGCACCTTCACCCCATCCTGCCAGCACATCTGCCGCAACCCTGCGTCGCCATGCTCGCTCGAACCCGCCGTTACGAATTCCCGCGGCAATACACGCCGCTCCGCACACCCACGCACCGCGTCCCGGCGCGGTGCTCGATTCGACCGGTCGACCGGCGTCATCAAGTACGACGCGACGTAGGTCGCTACGCGATGCACGCCGACGGCAGCCGACACAGGTACGGATCGGAACACGAGGGTCACTGCTCGTCGTCACCACCTCCGGTGGTGTCAGCGTCGGCCTCTGCAGGGGCATCGCCATCGGCGACGACATCATCGGAGTCGCCCGCTGAGGAATCGTCTGCCGGAGCATCCGATTCCAATTCGACGCCGCTCGACTCAGCCCATTCGGACTGACTCACCACAGTGCCATCGGCCGCATGCCATTCCATCTCACCGGTATCCGAGTTGGTGACCCATTCGCCCTCGGCGTACTCGACAGCCGGCTCGCCCGCCGTCAAGTACGCCCCAGCAGGCACGCCGTCGGCCAACTGGCTCTCGGAACGAATATCGATGCGCACACCGGTCAGGCGTGCCGCGAGACGCGCATTTTGCCCCTCGCGACCAATCGCGAGCGACAACTGATGGTCAGGCACGATCACATCGGCCTGAGTTGCGTCTTCGGAGATCAGAACTTGAGTGACCTTCGCCGGCGATAGGGCCTTCGACACAAAGTCGGCGAGGTCCTCGCTGAATGGCACGATGTCGATTTTCTCGCCACGTAGTTCGTTCACAACCATGCGCACCCGTGCACCACGTGCGCCCACACACGCGCCGACCGGATCGATGTTGTGGTCGTTCGACCACACCGCGATCTTGGTGCGATGGCCCGGTTCGCGCGCGCAGGCGCGAATTTCCACGATGCCGTCAGCAATCTCAGGAACTTCCAACTCGAAGAGGCGCTTGATGAGGCCCGGGTGTGTGCGCGACACCACGATCTGCGGCCCCTTGGAGGTCTTGCGGACCTCGACGATGTAGGCCTTCGACCGATCGCCCTGGTTCGGACGCTCGTAGGGCACCTGCTCGGCTTGGGGAAGAAGGGCTTCCACCCGACCAAGGTCCAACAGTGCGTATCGCGCTTCGGTGCGCTGCACGATGCCGGTGACGAGGTCGCCTTCGCGGTTGGCGTACTCCTCGAACTTGCGATCGCGCTCCACTTCGCGGATGCGCTGCGACATGACCTGCCGCACCGTTTGGGCGGCGATACGGCCCATCTCAGCCCGATCAGGTGTGTCGTCGCGCGGGTTGACCCAGTTGCCTTCCTCATCGAGGTCGTAGGCGGTGAAGCTGAAGTCCATGGTGTCGGGATCGACGCCGACGACGACCTCATCGGCGGCATCAGGACGACGCTTGTAGGCGCTTGCCATCGCCTCGACCAGAACCTGCAGCAGTGCCTCTACCGACAGGCCCTTTTCTTGGGCCAGCATCCGGATGGCTTCGCTCATGTCCAGATTGCTCACGCTCGCTCCTCCAACTCCTGTTCATCGGCTTCCGACGTCATATCGGATGCGTTGCCCCCGACGGTACCGGCGTCGTGCGGGGTCGGTGCGGTGCTCCGGTCACGCTGCTTACGTGCCGGGCCGGTCGGTTTCGGGGTAGGTCCCCATTCGAAGATCGTGTGCGCCTTCTCGATTTGGTCGATCGAGACGGTCTCCTCAATCGGTGTGGCATCGTCGTTGATGCCGGTGCGCACGGTGATCGTGTCCGGGGTCGATGCCACCAAAAGACCCCGAATCCGGCGACGACCGTCATCGCCAGGGCGCAGGCGAAGCGCGACGTCCTTACCGATTTCGCGCGCGAAATGTTCGGGGATGCGCAACGGACGCTCCACACCGGGACTGGTCACTTCAAGCGTGTAGCGCCCGGGGATCGGATCGCTGTGATCCAGCTCACGAGAGATGAGGCGCGTGGCAGTTGCGAGCGCGTCGAGGTTCACACTGCCAGAGGAACCCGGCGGGGTGTCGATGGTGACCCGCAGCGTGCCACCGCGTTGCTCCAGGTCGTACAACTCGAGCCCGAGGTCCACCACGAGAGGTTCGACGAGTGCGCGGACGCGGCTGAGCACGGGCGTCGCCGCGGAGCCGTTGCCCGCGCCTCGGTCCTGCGTTGTCGCCATCGTCACCCACTCCTGTTCACGCGCTCAGTTGTGTGCTCCCAATAAACAAGGCGTGGGGCAAGCCCCACGCCTTTCGGTCGCATCAACCAAACAGCTCCCCTGAGTATACCTGCTGCCAGAGGTATCGTGCCGGAGTGCTCCGCCTGTCAACGCTGTTCTTGAAGACGCTCCGTGAGGATCCGGCCGACGCCGAAGTGGCCTCGCACCGACTCCTGGTGAGAGGCGGTTTCATTCGTCGTGCGGCTCCCGGCGGCTTCACATGGCTTCCGCTCGGCTGGATCGTGTACCGCAACGTCGAGCGCATCATCCGTGAAGAGATGGACGCCGCTGGATTTCAAGAGGTGCATTTCCCCGCCCTACTTCCATCGGAGCCCTACGAAGCCACCGGACGATGGACCGACTACGGCCCGAACCTGTTCCGCCTGCAGGACCGTCGCGGCAACGATCACCTGCTTGCTCCCACCCACGAGGAGATGTTCACCTTGTTGGTGCGCGATATCGCCACCTCCTACCGCGATCTGCCGTTGTCGATCTATCAGATTCAGACCAAATATCGCGATGAGGCACGGCCTCGAGCCGGGCTGTTACGCGGACGTGAGTTCGTGATGAAGGACTCGTACTCGTTCGATATCGACGATGACGGTCTCGCACGCTCCTACCAACGACATCGTGACGCGTATATCTCCACATTTGACCGTCTTGGATTGCCGTTTGTGATCGTGTCGGCCACGTCCGGCGCGATGGGCGGGTCCGCATCCGAGGAGTTTCTCGCTCCCATCGATGTTGGCGAGGACACCTTCGTGCGCTGCACCAGCTGTGGCTATGCCGCGAACACCGAAGCGGTTGAGTCCGCGATCGTGGCCGCGCCCGACGCCACGACGCCTACACCACCAGCATCGGTCGTCGACACTCCGGGTACCCCCACAATTGGGACGTTGGTCGACCATCTCAACGCCCACCTGCCACGCGACGACCGAGAATGGGCCGCCGCCGACACGCTGAAGAACGTGGTCGTCATGTTGCACCAACCCGACGGCAGCACCGAACCGCTCGCGATCGGTGTGCCCGGTGATCGCGACGTCGATATGAAGCGACTGGAGGCCGCGGTGGCTCCTGCCGAGGTCGCAGCCTTCGATGAGAACGACTTTGCCACGCACCCGGCACTGACGAAGGGCTATATCGGGCCGGGAGCGCTGGGCGCCTCATCGGCATCGGGTATCCGGTACCTCGTCGATCCACGCGTCGTCGATGGCAGCGCCTGGGTCACCGGGGCGAATCAGGCTGGGCAGCACGTGATCGGTCTGGTGGCCGGTCGCGACTTCGCAGCCGATGGGACCATAGACGTTGCCGAGGTTCGCGAGGGCGATCCGTGCCCGCAGTGCGACGGATCACTCACCATCGCTCGCGGTATCGAAATCGGCCACATCTTCCAGTTGGGCCGGAAGTACGCCGCAGCACTCGAGCTGCGCATCCCCGCCGAGTCCGGCGAATTGGTCACACCCACGATGGGTTCATACGGCATTGGCGTGTCACGGGCCGTTGCCGCCATTGCCGAAACCCATCACGATGAGTTCGGTTTGTGTTGGCCCCGCGAGATCGCTCCTGCCGATGTTCACCTGATCATCGCTGGACGCGACGGCGGGCCGCAGCGACCGGTTGCCGAGCGGCTCGCAACAGAGTTCGGTGCGGCCGGATTGCGGGTGCTGTTCGATGACCGCGAGGGCGTCTCACCCGGGGTTCGTTTCAAGGATGCTGAACTGATCGGAGTGCCCACCATCGTTGTTGCTGGGCGCGGGATTGATGATGGTCTTGTCGAGGTGAAAGACCGCCGTTCTGGCGAGCGCATCGACGTGGACATCGACGCCGTCGTCGAGCATGTGCGCGCTGTTGCAACCAACAACTGATCTGGCGGAGATCAGCACCGGCGCAGCAGCATGCGCGGGAGCACG
>RFST01000010.1 GCA_009923855.1 Actinomycetota bacterium | reverse complement strand
TGAGCGGTGGCAAACGCAAGCGACGATCCCCACTGCCCCGCACCGGTTTCGGTGGTCAACTTCGTGACGCCTTCGGCGTTGTTGTAATAGGCCTGAGGCACAGCGGTGTTGGGCTTGTGCGAGCCGGCAGGGCTCACACCTTCGTACTTGTAATAGATACGCGCCGGGGTGTCGAGCAGTTGCTCGAGCCGATGCGCACGGAACAACGGACTGGGTCGCCACAGCCGGTAGATGTCGAGGACGCCACCGGGAATGTCGATGTACCGCTCGGTGGTGACTTCCTGCTCGATCAGCGCCATCGGGAACAGGGGAGCGAAGTCGTCCGGGCCGGCCGGCTCAAGGGTGCCCGGATGCAGCGGCGGCGGAGGTGGCTCGGGCAGATCGGCGATGACGTTGTACCACTGGGTGGGCATTTCATCTTCGCTCAACAGGATTTTGTTTGGGATGCGCTCGGCCATGTCGAGACAGTACGCCATGTCACCAGCGACACCGCAAGGCCTGCTACGGCACCGCTAGCGTGATCTCATGAGCAACACCGGACGTGACAGCGCCGCATGTCTGAGCGTCGTCATGCCGGTGTTCAACGAGGAAGCCACGGTGCGCGACTGCTTGGCGGCGGTGCTGGCACGGCCCGAGGTTGCCGAGGTGGTGATCGTCGATGACGCCTCCACCGATGGCACCCGCGACATTTTGGCCACGGTGGATGATCCTCGGGTGCGGGTGTTCCATCAGGGGCACAATCAGGGCAAGGGAGCAGCGTTGCGGCGAGGTTTCGCTGAGGCCACCGCCGACTTCGTCATCGTCCAAGACGCCGACCTCGAATACGACCCCGCGGAGTACCCGCGCGTGCTCGGCCCACTTCTCGCAGGTCATGCGGATGTGGTCTACGGCAGCCGTTTCGCCGGTGGCGAGGCACACCGCGTGCTGTTTTTCTGGCACTCGCTCGGCAACCGAGTACTCACCTTGGCCTCGAATGCCTTCACCGATTTGAACCTGACCGACATGGAGACCTGTTACAAGGCATTCCGGCGCGAGGTCATCCAGTCGATAGAGATCGAAGAGGATCGGTTCGGGGTGGAACCCGAGGTGACGGCAAAGGTGGCTGCTGCGGGGTGGCGCGTGTACGAGGTGGGAATCTCGTATAACGGTCGCACCTACGACGAGGGCAAGAAAATCGGCTGGCGTGATGGCGTCCGGGCCATCGTTTGCATCGTCCGGTATTCACGCCTCGGCCAAAGGTTGACCTCAACTCCAGAGCACGATGTGGATCCTATAGACGTCGAATCGGCCATGGATGACGTTCTGAGTGATCTTGATGGAGCTGACAATTACAACGGCTGGCTCGTGCAACTCTTTCAACCTCACCTTGGTCCGCGTATCGCGGAGGTGGGTGCGGGCAGCGGAACGATCACTGCTCTACTTGCAGAGTATGGGAGGGTCGCTGCAGTCGAGCCATCGCCAATCGGCGTCGGCCGTCTGCGCGAGCGATTCGATGATGACGACAGGGTTGAAGTCATCGCTGGGGACATAAGTGTTCTAGAGGACGACTCTGTCGATGCCGTCGTTATGTCGAACGTGCTTGAACATATTGCGGATGACCATGGTGCTTTGCGGGAGATTGCCCGGGTTGTGAAGCCGGGAGGCAAGGTGATTTTGTTCTGTCCGGCCTTTGACCTGTTGTACAGCGATTTCGATCGCCGTATTGGTCATCACCGTAGGTATCGCCGCCGCGATCTGTGCCGACGGGTAAGTGGAGCGGGACTGAAAGTGGTTGACGCGCACTACGTCAATCTCCCGGGTGCGCTTGCGTGGTGGGTCGTGGCACGACTCCTCGGTCGAAACCCAACTGCGTCAGGCTCAGTATCACTGTGGGATGGGCTGGCGATTCCGATCATCCGCCGCGTTGAACGTGTCTGGCGGCCGCCATTTGGTCAGTCTGTGCTGGTCATTGCGGAACGCCCGTCGCCGAATTGAGTTCGTGTACGGCGTTACTCGCCTGGGGTGTCGCGGAGGTCGTCGTTGAAGATGCGGAACATCTCGTAGACCTCCTTGCAGCCATCGCACACGGGTAACTGCTGAGGGTCGCGTGAGGGAACCCACACGTGCCCGCACAGCGCCTCGAGCGGAGTGCCGGTGATGCGCGCCTCGAGTACCTTGGCGGTCGCGGACTCGCCCGGTTCGGTCTTCACAATGTGGGCCACATTGCCGGGGTCGGTATCGGTCGACTCCTCTGTGTCGGGGATTGCCGTTGTGGGAAGGGTCTCGAGGTCGCTCATCCTGGTGTCCTTGATCGGGCCCCACCCTATGTGAGATGCCATGAGTGTGTGAACGATCGCGCATTGCCGGCCTTGTGCGGATATGCTCTCGCTCGTGATGCAGACCGCACTTCCGATCGCTATTGCCGGTGCCCTCGCAGGCATCGTGGCGATCGCGCGCGCTGCAGCACGCATTCCCGCCGCCGTACCGGTACGGGTGCGGCACCGGCGGGGAGTCCGAGTGGATCGATAGTCCACACAACTCCGCCCGCCGCCGACCGGCAGCGGGTCTGTCGGTCGTGGGCCTCACGACAGGATCAGAAATGACCACCACCGACAGTTCCCCCGACATGACGTCGAATCCGACGCCGTCACCGACGCGCCCGTCCACGGGTTATGCGCTCGACGTGACGGTACGTGCCGACACCGAGGCGATGGGGCACATCCTCGCTGCAGTGGCCGGAATGGGTGCCGACGTGCGCCGTGTCGACTCCGACGGGACAGCGGTGCGCCGCCTTCTGGTGGCGTGCTCAGGTACCGATCATCAACTCGCGGTGCGTACCGCGATCGAGTCGACCACCGGTGTTGAGGTCGTGGCCATCGTCGATGCCACCTTCGCCCTTCACGAAGGAGGAAAGCTGAAGGTTGCGCCAACCGCGGACCTGTCGGGCCCGGACGATCTCGCCATGGCGTACACGCCGGGCGTGGGCCGGGTGTCGAGTCGCATCGCGGACGAGCCCGAATCGGTGTGGCGCTACACAGGCCGCTCCAATGCGGTGGCCGTGTTGTCGAATGGCACCGCGGTGCTGGGCCTCGGCGATATCGGCCCCGAGGCCGCCATGCCGGTCATGGAGGGCAAGGCGGTGTTGTTCAAGCAGTTCGCCGATGTTGACGCCTATCCCGTGTGTGTCACGGGTCGCACGGTCGATGAGATGGTGGCCATCGGTCGTGCGATCGCCCCGACATTCGGCGGGATCAACCTCGAAGACATCGCCGCGCCCGCATGTTTCGAGATCGAGCGCCGTCTGCAGGCCGAACTGGACATTCCGATCTTTCACGACGATCAGCACGGCACCGCCATCGTGGTCGTCGCCGCAATCATCAATGCCGCACGCGTGGTGGGCAAGGCGTTGTCGGATATGACCGTGACCATCGTGGGGACCGGTGCTGCGGGTGTGGCATGTGCGTTGCTGCTCGACGAGATCGGCATCGGCAACATCATCGGGGTGGACTCCAAGGGTGTTCTGCATGCGGGGCGCGACGGTCTGGGCGAGTTCAAACAGTGGTTCGTCGACCACGGCAACCGGCGTGGGGTCACCGGTGGGGCTCGTGAAGCCATCGCCGGTGCTGACGTGCTGATCGGCTTGTCGGGGCCTGGCATCATCGAACCGGAGTGGATCGCCGACATGGCCCCCGACTCGATCGTGTTCGCGCTGGCGAACCCGGTGCCTGAGATCATGCCCGAGTTGCTGCCCTCATCGGTGGCGGTGGTGGCCACTGGCCGCAGCGATTACCCCAACCAGATCAACAACGTTCTGGCGTTCCCCGGAGTGTTCCGTGGACTGTTGGATGTGCGTGCCACACGGGCCACCGATGGCGTGAAGCTGGCGGCTGCCCGTGCACTCGCCGAGATGGTGCCCGAGCCAACCGCCGACCGCATTATCCCGGGCGCCTTCGACCCCGGCGTGGCCGAGGTGGTGTCCTTCGCTGTCTCGCAGGCAGCGGTGGCCGAAGGTCTCGATCGCCCCATGGTCTGAGTGGGCACCCGGTGATCCTCATCGACCGACCCCTGTGGTGGCATAGGGGTCGGCGATGGTGCCATCTGGTGAGCGACCGATCAGTCGACGAACTTCAGTCGTTTGCTGATGCCGCTGGACTCGACCGACGGTTGTTCCAGGGCGATCACTACGACATACCCGAGGAACTTCGCGATGCGGTCCTCGCCGCTGGTGCGACCGAGGTCGACAGTCGTGAGATCGTGCGTCGGCTCCGTGCGGCTGGTCTGCGGCTCAGCCCAGCTCGTCGGCGAGCAGCCACCGCCGACTTTCCTCGGCATTCGGGCACATCCACCTGAGATCATCCGCAACGATCAGCCAGTCGATGAGATCAAGATTGGCGTCGGCGAAGATCGCATCGATCTCCTTCCAGCGATCGAGGTCACCGGTATCGGGTGGGGTGCGTGGGCGCACCGAAATGGCGATCACACCACGGCCGCCGGTGCGCCATATCGACGCCGTCGTCGCTGTGGCCACGTCGATGATGTCGTCGGGGTTATTGGCACCGTCGACCACGATCATGCCGAGGCCCACGCGGTGCTCATCGACGATGACGAGCACACACTGATCGCTCAGTGGGTAGTCCAGAGCCAGTGCAGCCGCGGCAAGGGCACGGCCTCGATCGGTGATCGCGTCGATACCGGCGAGGGGGATGTCATCGGGTGTGTTGATGATGTGGTGGACGCATCGCGGGTCGACCGTGCCGACCACAGGCGGAATCTGTCGACGGGGGCGGCGAGAGCGACGGCCGGAACATGCGGGTTGAGATGACCGCTCCGGTGGGTGTGGGGAATGCATCGGACCTCTCCTCGAGGCTCGCGAAGGGCCGCAGCAGCGGCGATTGGCGCACCGTAGGCCCGGGGTGTTGCAGCGGTGGGTCGGGGCACGGTGCGACACAGCCGGTACGGTCACCTGCGGTGACGATGACCGAACGCCCCCCGCGAGCGGCGCCATCGCGCGGCACGGTGCGCGGTGTGCGATCGACCGACTGGTCGCATCTGCTTGATGTGTTGCGCGAGCGTCGTCGCGGAATTGCCGCTGCGGTCGTACTCGGCGTGGTGTGGACCGGCGGCAAGATCGCGGTGCCGTCATTGACCCGGGTGGCGATCGATCGGTCGCTCGAGACGGGCTCCACGGCCGTGGGATGGGCGTTGTGGATCGTGGCCGCCGGGGTGGTCACCGGCCTGTTGACCGCCGGCCGGCGCTACCTGGCCTTCCGCGAGAGCCGCACGGTGGAGGCGCGGCTACGCCGTCGTATCCACGACCATGTGCTCGGTCTGCACATGGGCTTCCACGACCGGTCGCAGACCGGCCAGTTGATGAGTCGGATGTCGGCTGATCTCAACCAGGTGCAGATGTTCGTGGTGATGGTGCCACTTACCGTGTCGCATGTGGCGCTGATCGCCGGTGTCACCGTGGTACTCCTCGTCACCGATCCGCTCCTCGCCCTGGTGGCGTTGATCCCGTTGCCGTTGATCACGATGGTGGCCAAGCGGTTCTCCGATGCCATCCATCCGGCGGTGCTGGCGGTGCAGTCCGAACAGGCGCAACTGTCGTCGGTGGTCGAAGAGAGCATCTCGGGGGTGCGTGTCGTCAAGGGCTTCGGTGCCGAGCAGGTGCGCCTCGACGCCGTAGCGGTTGAGGCGGACGACATCCAGCGGGTGTCGCTCGACGCCGCCCGGGTGCGCGCCCGTTTCCTCCCGCTAATGGAGTTGCTGCCGGGTCTCGGCCTGATCGGTGTGCTCGGCATTGGTGGTCTCCGGGTGCTCGACGGGGCGATGAGCGTCGGTGAACTCGTCGCCTACAACTTCTACGTGACGCTGCTCGTGTGGCCGCTGCGGTCGATTTCGATGACCTTGGCCTTTGGTCAACGTGCGGCTGCCGCACTCGAACGTATCGATGAGGTCCTGTCGGTGGCGCCGGCGATCGTTGCTCCGTCAGAACCCGCACAACTGCAGGCATCGGGTGGCGGTCTCAAGGTTGAACTGGCCGATGTGCACTTTGCCTACGGCGATGCCACCGTGTTGCACGGCATCGACCTCACCATCGATGCGGGAACCTCGGTGGCCCTCGTCGGCGGTACGGCGGCCGGTAAGAGCACGGTGGCGCGACTGCTGCTGCGGTTCTACGACCCCACAGCCGGGTCGGTACGCCTCGGTGGTATCGATCTGCGCGATCTCGACCCCGATGATGTGCGTCGGAATGTGCAGATGGTGTTTGAAGACACCTTGTTGTTCCACGACACGGTGGCGGCCAACATCGCGTTCGCACGACCCGATGCCAGCCCAGCCGACATCACTGCTGCAGCTGCGGCCGCCGGAGCGGATTTCATCGACGATCTACCCGAGGGATTCGACACCGTGCTTGGCGAACGCGGCTACTCGCTGTCGGGAGGCCAACGCCAGCGCATCGCCATCGCGCGGGTGCTTTTGGCCGACCCCGCGGTGCTGATTCTCGACGATGCAACCAGCGCGGTCGACCCGGCCAAAGAACACGAGATTCGTTCGGCGATGGCCACCGCCATGGTGGGGCGCACCACGATCGTGATCGCTCATCGGCCCGGCACGATCGCCATGGCCGATCGTGTGGTGCTGCTCGATGGCGGCTGCATCGCCGCGGTTGGCACCCATGACGAGTTACTTCGCACCGAACCCCGCTATCGCGCGGTGCTCGCCGACGACGACGGTGCGCGCTGATGTGGGGTGGAGCCGGCGTCGCCGCTGAAGATCGCCTTGATGCGGCCGAGACCCGTCATGTGTTGCGTCGCGCGGCTCGTCTGGCGCGCGATCAACGCTCGACCATGCTCGCCACCGTTGGGTTCATCGCCATGGCGACAGCGACCACGGTGACCGGGCCGCTCCTCGTGCGCCACGGCATCGATGCCGGCATTCGGGCCAATGACCGTGGCGCGCTCGGCGTTGCGGTTGTGGGGTACGTGGCCGTGGTGCTCATCGCCTGGTTTGGCGCTCGTCGCCAGTACGTGATGGTGAACATCGCCGGTGAGGGGTTCCTGCGGTCGCTGCGGTTGCGGTTGTTCGCTCATATCCAGCGCCAATCGCTGGGCTTCTTCGATCGCCATCAGGCCGGTGTGCTGATTTCACGGATGACCGCCGATATCGAGTCGATGTCGGAACTCGTGCAGTGGGGGCTCTTGCAGTTCGTATCGGCCGGCATCTTGTTGAGTGTCGCAGTGGTGGTGCTCACGGTGATGAGCTGGCAGCTGACACTGGTGGCGCTGTGTGTCCTGCCGGTGGTGATCGTTGCGTCGGTGCGGTTCCAACGCGATTCGAACCGTGCGTATCTGCGAGTCCGTGACCGGGTCGGGCGGAACCTATCGATGATCCAGGAACATCTTGCTGGGGTCCGTGTCATTCAGGCATCGGTCCGCACCGCTGAGCAGCGTCGTCGTTTCGCCGACAACAACGATGAACTTCTCGATGCGCACATGACGACGGTGCGAATCTCCACCTGGTACTTCGGCGTGGTCGAGTTCTGCGGGGTGTTGGCCACAGCGCTTGGGCTTGCTGCGGGCGGTTGGCTGGTGCAAACTGGGCGCGTATCGGTGGGCACCGTGGTGGCCGCAATCCTGCTGCTGGCCAGCCTGTTCGAGCCGGTGCAGCAGCTCTCCCAGCTGTACAACACGGTGCAGTCCGCCACGGCGTCGCTCCGCAAGATGTTCGACATCTTGGACACCGAACCGGAGATCGACGAGATCCCGGGCGCGGTCGACCTCCCGCGCAGCGGCGACCTCGTCGTTGACGGTGTGGGGTTCACCTACCCCCAGACCACCGCGCGGGTGCTGCACGATGCCGACCTGCACATCGTCGACGGGGAGCGCATCGCACTCGTCGGTGCCACCGGTGCGGGCAAGTCGACCCTGGCAAAACTGGTGGCGCGGCTCTACGACCCCGATCCCGACACTGGGTCGATCAGCTTCGGCGGTGTCGACCTGCGGCGCGCCACCTTGGCGTCGTTGCGCGAACGCATCGTTGTCGTGCCGCAAGAGGGTTTCTTGTTCAACGGCACCGTTGCCGACAACTTGCGGTTGGCCCGCCCGTCGGCCACCGACGACGACGTCTGGGCAGCACTGCGCAGCATCGGCGTGGCCGAACGCTTTGCTGCGATGCCAGAGGGAATTCACACCGAGGTGCGTGAGCGCGGGTCGCGCCTGTCGGCTGGTGAACGCCAACTCGTCTCACTCGCTCGAGCCGCACTCGTGGACCCGGCAGTTCTGGTCCTGGACGAGGCCACATCGAATCTGGATCCGGGCACCGAAGCCGAGGTGGAACGAGCACTCGAGCGGCTCATGGAGGCCCGCACCGTGGTCGTGGTGGCGCACCGGCTGTCGACGGTGCGTCGGGCAGACCGCATCGTGGTCTGCGAGGGGGGCCGCATCGTCGAGGTGGGTTCACACGACGACCTCGTTGGCCGTATCGATGGGCGCTATGCCCGTTTGGCGCAGGCCTGGGAGGCCAATACCAACACCAGCGCCGGGTGACCCGCGGCCGCTGATCAGGCCGGGGTGAGCACGAGTACGAATTCGATCAAGCCGTCGGGCTCCACGCGGATGGCTGGCAGCGACGGGTCGGCGATGTCGAAATCGGTGAAGACGACCGGGATCGAGCCGAGGACGCCGAGGCGTCCACCGGTGATGCGGGCGGTCACGTCGAATGTCACGGGTCGGGTCACGCCGTGCATGGTGAGGTCACCGGTGATCTCCACTGTGACCTCGGCGCCCTCGGTGGCCTCCGTTCCCAGTTCGACCGACTCGCTCAGTTCGAATGACGCGGTGGGGAAACGGTCGGTTTCCATGATTCGTCCGCGGAACTGTCCATCGCGACGGCCGTCATCGCTGGTGATCGATGCGACGTCCACCTCGAAGCTGGCCGCGGTCATCGTGGTGGAGTCGATGGTGATGCCGCCGGTGACCTCGCCCGTGCGGCCCACACCTTCGGTGTCGACGCCGAAGAGCACTTCGGCGACGCGGTAGCCCAGTTCCGAGCCCTCGGTGATCTGCCATTGGGAGATACCTGTTGTGGCGTTGTCTGCGGTGGTCGTTGTGGAGGCCTCAGTTGGGGCGCTGGGAGCGGCGGTGGTCGACGGCACCGGTGCTGTGGTTGTGGCCACAGTGGTTGCGGCGAGTGCTGCATCGAGGTCGTCGGCATCGAGAGCATCAGGCGCATCGTTGATGACCGTGGCGTAGAACCACACCGCGCCATAGAGCACACCCACACAGCCCACGAGCACGGCCGCGATGATCGTAAGACGGCGACGATTCATGACATCAGCATGCCAGCGGATCTGTTCGGTGTCCGTTCGTGCACAACATCGTTTGCATGGGCCATGATGTCGGCCATGGCTTCCCGTGATTTCCCCCTGTCCGACCTTCCCGAGATCAGCACGGCCCGCAGCGCTCCTGCGGATGCCACCTTCGTCGGTGTGGCCGTGGGCCCATCGGGTGCGGTGCCGCGTGCGGTGGGTTTGGCTCGCCGCGACCTCGAACGTCAGGGTTTCACCGGCAAGGTCGGCCAGGTGCTCGTCGTGCCGAGTCGTGGCCGCGCCGTCGCCGCCGTCGGTGTGGGCGATCGGCCCGATGCGGGTGACCTCCGCGATGCTGCCGCCGCATGTGTGCGCGCTGCCGGCCGGCACAGCGAGGTAGCTCTCGATCTGGTTGCGGCGGGGTCACGTTCCACCGCCGACGCCCAAGCGGTGACCGAGGGTGCAGTGCTGGCCGCCTACCGGTACCCAGGGCTCGGCGAACCCGGCGATCGCGGTCGTGTATCGCGGGTGGTCATCGTCGGCGAGGGCCGCGGTGTCGACACCGGTGTGCGACGGGGTGTGGCCACGGCACGCGCAGCGGTGCTGGCGCGTGATCTCGCGAACACCCCTCCGACCTATTTGAACGCTCCGGATATCGCCGATCTCGCGGCGGAACTGGGCGAGCAGTACGGATTCGGTGTGGAGGTATTCGGCCCGCGTGAACTTGCCGAGATGGGATGCGGTGGGCTGCTCGGTGTGAACCGGGGCAGCGTGGTGGAGCCAC
Organism: Actinomycetota bacterium; assembly: GCA_009923855.1. Taxonomy (GTDB): domain Bacteria; phylum Actinomycetota; class Acidimicrobiia; order Acidimicrobiales; family Ilumatobacteraceae; genus Casp-actino5. Next base: position 14,910 of record RFST01000010.1, on the reverse strand, counting down.
GGTTGGTCAAGTTGACCTGGCAGCCTCGTACACCGCGCGGCCACGTGGCCCTCGTTGGCAAAGGCGTCATGTACGACTCCGGTGGTATCAGCTTGAAGCCGTCCGATGCGTTCCATGTGGTGATGAAGATGGACATGTCGGGCGCAGCGGCCGTGCTGTCGACGATGACCGCGCTGAGCGATCTGCGGTGCCGTACGGCGGTCACCGGCTGGTTGGTGTGCACCGACAACATGCCGTCGGGTTCGGCGATGAAGCTCGGCGATGTGCTCACGATGCGCAACGGTCGCACGGTCGAGGTGCACAACACCGACGCTGAAGGACGACTCATCCTCGCCGACGGGCTATCGCTCGCCGTCGAGGAGGCACCCGACGCGGTAATCGATATCGCCACACTCACCGGCGCGGCGATGGCCGCACTCGGCACTGATATCGCTGCGGTGCTCGGCACTGACGATGCCCTGGTCGAACGGCTGCGTGGTGCCGCAGATGCCACAGGTGAACCGGTGTGGCAGATGCCTTTGGAACGCGGCCGGTACCGGCGTCTTCTCGACTCGAATGTGGCCGATATGCGCAATATCGGGGGCCCATATGCGGGGTGTATCACGGCGGCGATTTTCCTGTCGGAGTTCGTGGGCGACACCCCATGGGCACATCTCGACATCGCTGGCCCGATGAAGGTCGACGCTGATGAGTCGTGGCGGTCGCGAGGGGCGACCGGATTCGGCACCCGGTTGCTGATCGACACGGTCACCAACTGGTGAGGTCGGTGGGCGCGACGCGACGCTGCTTCTTGCACCAATTCGATCTGTACGCCGTCGCGGGCTACGCGTCGACGACTGCCCGTTCAGTGGCCATGGCGGCGAGGCGCGGTGCCACGCCGGCGGCGAGTAGAGCATCGAGAACCCGTGCCGCGTCGCTCGAACAGTTGCGTTGTGCGTGTTCGTCGTGGTCGAGCACTAGCTGGGCAGGAAGTCGCTCCAGTTGGCGCCGGGTGATGTTGGGCACGCGCCGGCGCACGGCCAAGCCATCAGGTGTGGGTCGGGCGAGACCGAACATGACGCATCGCTGCAGCGCTCGTCCAAAAGGTGATCGGTCGCCGCGTGCATATGACATGCCGAGTTCACCGGCGAGGTCGTGAGGGTTCATGTCGAAACCCTGGGGTGCGTCGTCGAAGCGATCGGCAAAGCGCCGGATGATCCAGGTTGCTGACGGACCGATCGCCCCCAGCCAGTAGCGCTCGACGTACATCGATCGTGGGTCATGACCGCGGCGGTCGACGACGGGGTCGACCCATCGTTCGATCCGCATGGTGGTGGGCTGATGCATCAACATGGCCCGATGTCGTCACGGTACGGGCATTCGCGGTAGCGACCGCCAGACTGTCCGGCGTGGACGCGACTGTGGGCGATCAGAACGAGGATCGATTCGCCGCCGGTCTCCGCCACCAGATCGACATCGTCTCCCAGTGGGTTGGCGAAGCCCAGCGCATCGTGGTGCTGACCGGTGCAGGTATCTCGACCGATTCCGGCATTCCGGACTTTCGTGGCCCGAATGGGGTGTGGACGAAGAATCCCGCAGCGGAGAAGGCATCGGATATCTCGTACTACTTGAACGATCCCGAGGTGCGCCGGGCCGCCTGGCAGAGCCGATTGAACAACCCGGCGTGGCATGCCGAGCCGAACCACGGTCACTTGGCGATCGCTGCACTGGAGCGTGACGGTCGGTTACATGGCCTGGTCACCCAGAACATCGATGGGTTGCATCAGCGCGCCGGCAATGACCCAGATCGGGTGATCGAGGTGCACGGCACCATCTGGTTCTCGCGTTGCTGGGATTGCGGTGATCGCTGCGATATGGCCGACACGCTCGAGCGTGTGCGGGCGGGTGACCCAGATCCCTCCTGCGATCTGTGCGGGGGCATCTTGAAGAGCGACACGATCAGCTTCGGTCAGGCCTTGGTGCCCGAGGTGATCGATCGTGCCCTGCGGGTGAGTTCGGAGGCCGATCTGATGCTGGCGGTCGGGTCGACCCTCAGCGTGTTTCCTGCGGCCAACTGTGTACCGCGGGCTCGTGCCGCGGGCGCGAAAGTGGTGATCGTGAACGGTGAGAGCACGGCGATGGATCGGTATGCCGACGAGGTGCTGCTCGGCGATATTGGTTCAATCCTCCCCGCGATCCTCGCAGGTGGGAATACCTGACCCATCTAGTAGGGTTTAGGAACGTATGGCCACGTTCCGCGACTTACTCACCGCCGCCAAGGCCGAGATCACCGAGATCTCGACCGATACCGCTGCCGACCTGATTGCCGCCGGTCACGTCGTGCTCGACGTGCGCGAACCCGATGAATACGCCGAAGGGGCGCTCGCCGGTGCCATCCACCTGCCGCGCGGCCACCTCGAGGCCCAGATCGAAACGCGAATCCCCGACAAGACCACCCCGGTCGTCGTGTATTGCGCGGGTGGCGTGCGCTCGGCATTTGCGGCGCGCACCATGGGTGAACTCGGCTACAGCACGGTCACCTCGATGGACGGCGGATTCGGCCGGTGGAAAGACGAAGGCCGGGCCTGGACGACACCCGCATCGCTAAGCGCCGAGCAGCAGAACCGCTACAAGCGCCACCTGCTGTTGCCCGAAGTGGGCACCGAGGGTCAGAAGAAACTGCTGGAAGCAAAAGTGTTGATGCTCGGTGCCGGTGGCCTGGGGTCACCCGCTGCGCTGTATCTCGCAGCCGCCGGTGTGGGCACGATCGGCATCGTCGATATGGACGATGTGGACGCGTCGAACCTGCAACGCCAGATCTTGCACAACATCGATCGGGTCGGTGATCGCAAGGTCGACTCGGCAAAGAAGACGCTCACCATGTTGAATCCCGACGTCGACGTGGTCACCTACGACACGCGGCTGTCAGCCGACAACATCATGGACATCATCGCTGGCTACGACGTGATCGTTGACGGTGCCGACAACTTCCCGTCGCGCTACGTGCTCAACGATGCCAGCGTGAAACTCGGCATCCCGGTGGTGCACGGGTCGATCTTCCGCTTCGAGGGTATGGTCAGCGTGTTCCATCCGCTCGACGGGCCCACCTACCGCGACATGGTTCCCGAGCCCCCACCCGCCGAATTGGCACCGAGCTGCGCCGAGGCGGGCGTGTTGGGTGTGCTGCCGGGCATCATCGGGTCAATCCAGGCCCTCGAGACCATCAAGGTGATCCTCGGCCTCGGCGATCCGCTGATCGGTCGCATCCTCTCGGTGGACACCACCGAAATGGAGTTCCGTGTGTTCAACCTGCGCCGCGACCCGGCGAACCCGGTCACATGGGATAACCGTGATCGAATCCAGGTGCGCGACCTCGACGGGTTGTGCGCACCCTGGCTCGACGACCACTGATCGGGGCGCACCTATTCGTGCAGCAGGTCGGCATCGGCTGCGTCACGCTCCTGCAGCACCACACCTGCGAGGACCAATGCGATGCCGATCAGGTCTGCTCCGCCAGGAGCCTGATCGAGCACCGCCCATCCCATCAAGGTCGCGGTCACCGGCAGCAACGCCAGCAGCACCGAGAACCGTCGCACGCTCACACGTCGCAGCACGTGCTGGTCGATGCCGTACCCGATCGCATTCGAGAACACGCCGGTGGCCAGACAGGCCATGAGCAGCAGGGGAGACCCCCATACGGGGCCACTGCCACCAACGCCGACGGGCACCAGAGCGATGGCGCCAACGGCCAAGCCCACGGCAAGTCCGTCGACCCCGGACGTGCCCACTGCAACCCGTGAACCGATCACGATGTAGGCAGCCCAACACGCTGACGCAGCCAGAATGAAGGCGACACCGGCGACGTTCTCGCCGATCTCGACGCCGCCCAGCACCATTACTCCGATCACAGCGAGCGCCAGCGCAGCGGCATTGCGGCGACTGCGGGTCATCACGGCGGCGACAGCGATGGGCCCAATGAACTCGATCGCCACGCTCTTGCCGAGATCGATGCGCGCGATGCCGAGGTAGAAGAACACATTCATCGCTGCGGTCGCCAAGCCGAAGACTGCCGCCCCGATGAGGCGTCGCCGTCCCCACTGGCGTGGCCGTGGTCTGGCCACGATGATGAGCGCGACCGCAGCACCGACCACCCGAAGCCATCCCACCGATGCTGGGCCGACCCGGTCGAAGATGCCGACGGCGATAGTTGCGCCGACGTACTGCGACACAGCGGAGAGCGCGAACAGCGCTTCGGCCGGTATGCGACGTGTGGGCGTGTTCAGTCGAACAACTCGGGATCGGAGGCGCAGATCTCCTGCCACAACGGCTGGAAGCTGAACCAGCCGGCCAGGTGATGGCCGATCTGCTCGAATGTGTACTGGGCGTACTCATCGCGAATGCTGATCGGGTTACCGGCTGCCATGGCCGCCAACTGGGCCTGGCAGGTGCGCTCCATGGTGATGAACCAGAACGCGGCTTCATCCACGGTCTGGCCCACGGTGAACAGCCCGTGGTTCTGGTGAATGGCTGCTTTGCCGGTGGGGAACTTCTCGGCGAACTCCATGCCGGCTTCCACCTCGAAGACCACGGCCCCACCTTGTTCGGCGATCACGGTGTGGTCGCCGTAGAAGATGCACGCGTCCTGGGTGAGCGGATCGAGAGGGATGCCGAGCGAGGAAAAGGCCTTGCCGTAGACCGAATGCGAATGTGCTGCTGCGATCACATCGGGGCGCGCTTTGTGAATGGCCGAGTGCAGCACGAATGCCGCGCGGTTCACCGGCATATCGCCCACCACAACCTCGCCCTCATGGCTGACGAGCAGTAGGTCGCTTGAGCGCATATGACGGAAGCTCTTGCCGAAAGGATTCACCCAGAAGTGATCGGTCATGATCGGGTCGCGCACGGTGATGTGGCCGGCGACACCCTCGCCGAACCCGAGACGCCCGAACACGCGCAGTGCACCAGCGAGTTTGGCCTTGCGGTGGACGCGTTCGGCTTCGGGGTCGTCGAAGCTTTCAGGGTGGAAGGCGATGATCGGTTCGTCGAGTGCCATATCCCGACGTTAGTCATCTGTGCCCCACCCCCGCCGACGCGGGTGCCGCGGCGCGACGAGGTGTTCCGTGATGTGATCGTGGTGGTGACACGATGGAGAGATGGAACCGGTGAACCGAGTTGTGATGCCCGACGAAATCGCTGCGCCAGCGGCGAACTACGCGCACGCCGTGCACACCGTGGGGGCATCGGCGTGGTTGCACACATCGGGAGTGGTGCCGATTGCGCCCGATGGTGTCGTTCCCGACGACATTGGAGCCCAAGCCGAGGTGGTCTGGGTCAATATCGTCGCCATGCTCACCGACGCCGCGATGACCCCGGCCGACATCGTGTCGGTCACCACCTATGCGGTGGTGGGGGAGAATCTCGCCCCGGTGATGGCGGTCCGCGACCGCGTGCTGAATGGCCATCTTGCTGCGTCCACCTTGGTGACCGTGCCGGCGTTGGCGCGTCCGGAGTGGCGTATGGAAATCGCCATCGTCGCCGCGCGGTAATCGGCGGTTGCCGCGTCGTGTGGGGTCGCCTGCGCGTGCGGCCACCTCGGCCTCTACGCTGCGCCCATGGCCGACGACATCCGACGCACCGACTCCGGAATCGAGATCCAGCCGCTGTACAGCGCCGATGACCTCGCCGGATGGGACCCCAGCACGCAACTCGGAACACCCGGCGAGGCGCCCTTCACGCGCGGCGTGTACCCATCGATGTATCGCGGTCGGCTCTGGACGATGCGGCAGTACTCGGGTTTTGGCGATGCGGCCAGCACCAATGAACGCTTCAAGTTTCTGCTCGATGCCGGCCAGACCGGGTTGAGCTGCGCCTTCGACCTGCCCACGCAGATGGGCTACGACTCCGACCATCCGCGTGCCGAAGGTGAGGTCGGCAAGGTGGGTGTCGCGATCGACTCGATCGACGACATGCGCACCCTCCTCGGTGGTATTCCGCTGGAGAAGGTCACCACCTCGATGACCATCAACTCCACGGCCGCGATCTTGCTGCTGATGTACGAACTCGTTGCCGAGGAGCAAGGTGTTGCCGCGTCGCAGATCTCGGGCACGATTCAAAACGACCTGTTGAAGGAATACATCGCGCGCGGCACCTACGTGTACCCGCCGAAGCCGTCGATGCGGATCATCACGGACATCTTCGCCTACTGCTCCGAGCACATTCCGCGGTGGAACACGATCTCGATTTCGGGCTACCACATCCGTGAGGCCGGCTCGACCGCGGTGCAAGAGATCGCCTTCACCATCGCCAATGCCATCGCCTATGTCCAAGCAGCGGTGGACGCTGGGCTCGATGTTGATGCCTTTGCGCCGCGTCTGTCGTTCTTCTGGAATGGGCACAACCACTTCTTCGAAGAGGTGGCCAAGTTCCGGGCCAGCCGGCGGATTTGGCATCGCGTGATGACCGAGCGTTTCAACGCCAAGGATCCACGGTCGGCGATGCTGCGTTTCCACACACAGACCGGCGGCTCCACGCTCACCGCCCAGCAGCCGATCAACAATGTGGTGCGGGTGGCGGTGCAGGCGATGGCCGCGGTGATGGGCGGCACCCAGTCGCTGCACACCAACGGTTTCGATGAGGCGTTGTCGCTGCCCACCGAGCATGCCGCGCGCCTGGCGCTGCGTACCCAGCAGATCATCGGCTACGAGTCGGGCGTGACCGATACGCCGGACCCCTTGGCCGGGTCGTACCTGGTGGAGTCGCTGACCGATGAGGTGGAAGCAGCCGCATGGGCGTACATCGAACGCATCGACGAGATGGGTGGCGCGGTCGAGGCGATCGAGGCGCACTTCCAACAGGACGAGATCGAGAACGCGGCGTACGAGTACACGAAGTCGATCGATGACGACGAGCGAGTGATCGTTGGTCTGAACCGTTTCACGGTCGACGACGATCCGGAGCCCGATGTGTTCCCGGTGGATCCGGCGCTCGAGGTTGGCCAAAAGGAGCGGCTGGCAGCGTTCAAGGCCGGTCGAGATATGGCTGTTGTGGGGCCGCGTCTCGATGCGGTGACCGCGGCTGCGCGGACCGATGAGAACCTGCTGTATCCCATGAAGGATGCGCTGCGGGTCGGCGCCACGCTGGGTGAGGTGTCCGACGCATTGCGCGAGGTGTTCGGCAACTATCAGCCCTGATCGGCCGGTGGAACCTATTTCCGACTAGCCGAATCGGCTTTGTCGGAATACACTCCGTTGGCGTGAGGTTGTCCGGATCATGAGTTCCACAATCGACAGTGCGATGACGCAGGCCCTGTCGCAGGCATCGGTGGCGCGCGACGTCTTGGATCTGGTGGGCAACACCCCGGTGGTGGACGTGTCGCGGCTGTCGCCCAACCCCGATGTGCGCATCCTCGCGAAGCTCGAGATGAACAACCCATTCGGCTCGGTGAAGGACCGCATCGCGAAGTCGATGATCCTCGCTGCCGAGGCCGATGGTCGACTGCGGCCTGGTCAGACGATTCTGGAGCCGTCGTCGGGCAACACCGGTATTGCCCTCGCGGCAATTGCGCGGCTGCGGGGCTACCCCATCAAGATTCTGATGCCGGAATCGGTGTCGGTCGAGCGTCGCCAGATGCTGCAGATCATGGGTGCCGAGGTCATTCTCACTCCTGGTCCCGAAGGATCGAACGGAGCGGTTCGTCGCGCAACGGAGATGGCCGCCAACAATCCCGACTGGTGCTTCATCTACCAATACGGCAACGAGGCAAACCCCCGAGCGCACTACACCACGACCGGTCCTGAAATCTGGCGTGATGTCCCCGACATCACCCACTTCGTCGCCGGGCTGGGCACGTCGGGCACCCTGATGGGAACGGGCACCTACCTGAAAGAGCAGAACGCCGACATCCAGATCGTTGCGGTTGAGCCTCCGCTCGGCGAGAACGTCGAGGGCCTGCGCAACATGGACGAGGGTTATATCCCTCCGGTATTCGAACTGTGGAACGGGCCGGAGGTTCTCGATCGCAAGAGGGTCGTGCGACCGAGGGAGTCCATCGAGTGGACGCGGCGGCTGGTCAGCGAATGCGGCATTTTCGCCGGGCCGTCGTCTGGCGCTGCACTCGCGGGCGCGGCGAAAGTGGCGGCCGGTATCGACCGGGGAACCATTGTCTTCATCGTGTGTGATGGTGGTTGGAAGTACCTGTCGACGGGGGCGTACACCGATGACCTCGATGTTGCCGAGGCGTCGATGGGCAAAATCATTTACTTCTGACACGGAATCGCCGACTGGCGAGTTCACCTGAGGTTCAGCCGAAGTTCACCAAACGGTTACCCTCTGCGGACATATGTCCGAGGCCACACCTATCCGGGTTCCACGATGGCTCCGGTCGATCATCGTTCTCGCGCTGATCTATTTGTTCTTGGTCGGTGTGTCGTCGCTCGAGAGCGGCATCAAAGTGATGGGTGCCGACACCCAGGAGCGGCTGTTCTCCAGCGTCTCGAACCCGATTGCCGGACTCTTCGTCGGACTTCTCGGCACGGTGCTCGTGCAGTCGTCGTCGGCGAGTACCTCGGTGATCGTTGGTCTCGTCGCCTCCGGCGCGCTCGGATTCGATCAGGCCGTGCCGATGATCATGGGGGCGAATCTCGGCACCACCGTCACCAACACGCTGGTCTCGCTCGGTCACGTGCGCCAATCGAACGAATTCCGCCGGGCGCTCGCGGCGGCCACAGTGCACGACTTCTTCAACTTGATGGCGGTGGCGGTTCTGCTGCCGGTGGAGTTGATCACGGGGCGCCTGTCGTGGTTACCGCCGATCTGCTGGTTGGCTCGGGTGGGTCGGAGTGGAAAAGCCCAGTGAAAGCCTGGGTGAAACATCCCGTCGGATGGCTCAAAGACGGACTCGGTGGCCTTGGTCTTGCCGATAACGGTCTCGGCGTCGCCATGGTGGCCGTGGGTCTGTGCGTGGTGATCGCTGCGTTGATTGCGATCACGAAGAACATGAAGACCTTGATCGCTGCGCGGCTCGAACGGTCGATGAACCGGGTTCTGGCGCGCGGCGGCGGTGTGGTGGCGATTCTTGTCGGCGTCATGGTGACCATTGCCGTTCAATCCTCGAGTATCACTACATCGATCCTCATCCCGATGTCGGCCGCCGGGGTCATCAGCCTGCGCAATGCCTACCCGGTCACCCTTGGTGCGAACGTCGGCACCACCATCACCGCCCTGCTCGCAGCTCTCGCCTCGAGTGGGTCTGATGCCCTCACCATCGCTCTAGTGCATACCTGGTTCAACGTGATCGGCATTGTGATCCTGTTCGGTATTCCCTTCCTGCGTCCGTTACCGATTCGTGCTGCGGAGGCGCTTGCAGCTCTGGCTGTGCAGCGTCGTTCGGTGGCGTTCGGGTGGACCCTGTCGGTCTTCATCATCATCCCGCTGCTCGGAATCGCGGTGTTCCGATGACCATGAGGAGATTCCCATGCCCTTGTCCTTCTTGAAGCGCACCGAGTCGCCCTTTGAACGCATCTCGCACGAGACGATCGCGATGCTCGGCGATGCCCGGCATTCGTTCGATCTGGCATCGGCGGTGCTCCTTGCCGGAGCCGACGCATCGGCTATCGGTGCAGATATCCGTGCCACCGACGAGCGCATCAATGCCACCGAACAACGGCTGCGATCCGAACTTGTGGTGCATGTGTCGGTGCGCGGCGGTGAAGACATCGGGCTCGTGCTCGGGTACACGCTGCTGCTGAAGAAGATCGAACGCATTGGCGACCAGGCCAAGAACATTCTCGACCTCGCCGAAGAGGGCATCTCGCTCGCCGGGGCAGACGATGTCGCCGACTTCAACGCCCGTCGACAGGAGATCTCCCAGATGTACGTCGAGGCAGCCGATGTGCTCGCCACCGGTGACGCAGAGCGGGCAGCGGCGTTTCTTGCGCGCACCAAGGAGATGAACGCCGATTGTGAACGTCGACTGCACGGCTACATGCAGTCCGACGAACCCGGTCACTGGGCCGTTCCGCGTGCCATTTTGCATCGTTATTGGAAGCGGATCGTCGCCAACCTGGCGGGCATCGTGACCTCGGCGATCGAACCGATTCAGAGCCTCGACTATCTCGACGCCGGTCGGACCGACATCGACGACTGACGTTCAGCGCGAGCCGATCTCGCTAGCGTGCGCGAGGTGAGCGGGCCCATCGGCATGTTCGACTCCGGTTTCGGCGGCTTGACCGTGGCCCGAGCTGTGATCGATCTGTTGCCCCGCGAAGACCTTGTCTACATCGGCGATACCGGTCGATATCCGTACGGGTCCAAGCCCCTCGACGAGGTGCGTTCCCACGCGGTGGAACTTGCCACCTCTTTGGTGCATGACTTCAACGCGTCGGCGGTGATCATTGCGTGTAACACCGCCACCGCTGCTGCTGCTGACGCATTGCGAGAAGAACTCGACGTGCCGGTCATCGACGTGATCGCCCCCGGGGCGAGAGCGCTTGTTGCCGCCACGCGTAGCGGGCGGGTCGGTGTGATCGGCACGGTCGGCACCATCTCCTCGGGGGCGTACCCAGCGGCGGTGGAGACCGCCGCAGCAGCCCTCGGACGTGACGTTGATCTCACCGCGGCGGCATGCCCGGGTTTCGTTGAATTCGTCGAGCGTGGCCAAACGACCGGCGATGAGGTCACCGTGCTCGCCGAACGGTTGCTTGCTCCCATCGTGGACGCCAAGGTCGACACCTTGTTGCTCGGCTGTACGCACTATCCGTTCCTCGCGCGCACGATCAGCGATGTTGTCGGCCCTGATGTTGTGCTCGTGTCCTCCGCTGACGAAACAGCGTTCGCGGCCCGAGACCAACTGGCCGCGGCAGGCCTGTTACGTGCCACCGGCACCGGCGTTCGCCGATTCCACTCGAGTGGGGATGTTGACGTGTTCCGAGATCTTGGGTCGCGTTTGCTGGGCCCTGAACTCGACCGCACCGAGCCGTGGCCCATAACCCCGTAGGGTGAGCGCATTGCCCGCACCAAGCGGGCGTCGTCAGCACACAACAACACTGGAGGCCCCCATGACCCGACCCGATGGACGCGCACCCGATGAGATGCGGCCGGTCACCTTTGAGCGAGATTTCACCGAGATGGCCGATGGTTCCGTTCTGGTCACCGTGGGTCGCACCAAGGTGTTGTGCACCGCATCGATTGACGACGATGTGCCCCGCTGGATGCGCGGTCGCGGCACCGGATGGGTGACTGCGGAATACTCGATGTTGCCGGGCTCGTCGCCCGAGCGCGTTGGCCGCGAGGCCGCCAAGGGCAAGCAGTCGGGGCGCACGGTGGAGATCCAGCGACTGATCGGCCGCGCATTGCGCGCCGCATGCGACATGACGCTGCTGGGTGAGCGCCAAGTGGTCGTCGACTGCGACGTGATCCAAGCCGACGGTGGCACCCGCACCGCATCGATCTGCGGGGGATACCTGGCGCTGCATGATGCGCTCAGCCGGCGCGTGGCTGCAGGAGATATCGAGGCGCACCCGTTGCATTCGGCCTGCGCGGCAGTGTCGGTAGGCATCGTCGACGGCACCCCGGTGCTCGATCTGCCCTACGTCGAAGACTCCCGCGCCGAGGTGGATATGAACGTCGTCATGTTGCGCCCTGCCGGAGTGGGAGGTCAGCCACGCTTCGTCGAGGTGCAAGGCACCGCCGAGGGCATGGCCTTCACCCGTGGCGAACTCGACACCATGCTCGCACTCGCAGAAAGCGGTCTGGTGCGCATCGCCGACCTCCAAGATGAGATGACTGCGGTGGCGCCGCCGCCGCGCACGTGAGCCGGCCCAGGCTGGTGTGTGCCTCGGCCAACCCTGACAAGGTGGCCGAGATCGCCGCGCTGCTCGCGCCCGTGGCCGACCTCGTCGCACGCCCCGCGCAGATGGGCGAGGTGGTTGAAGACGCCGACACCTTGGAGGGCAACGCCCGGCTCAAAGCCGCCGCAGTGGCCGCGGTGGCGGGGGCACCTGCGGTGGCCGACGACACCGGTCTCGAAGTCGATGCCCTCGACGGCGCTCCCGGTGTGTATTCGGCGCGCTTCGCCGGCGAGTCCGCGTCATACGCCGACAACCGCCGATTGCTACTCGAACGCATGGAGGGCGTGCCCGCCTCGCAGCGCACCGCGCGATTCCGCACAGTGGTGGTGGTGGACTGGGCCGACGGCACCCACACCGTGGTCGACGGGGTGTGTGAGGGCCATATCACCGAGGTTGAGCGCGGAGCCGGTGGGTTTGGCTACGACGCCGTGTTCGCCCCCAGCGACACCGATGGCGCAACGTTCGCTGAGATGGACGCAGACGCTAAGAACGCCATCAGTCATCGCGGCCGGGCGTTCGCGCAGCTCGCGGTCGCGCTGGCATCTCACCAATGACGCATGTCGATCGGCCACGGTTCGACCACCGTGTCTCCATCGACAAGCCACATCACCTGATGTCGCGCCACCGTCGGGTCGAGATGGGCTGGCCGCACACGGATGCGATCGCCCAGGCGTGGTAGCGACCCGTCGTCGGGTGCGAACGTGATGTGCTCGTCGGAGCAGAACCACACGGCTGCGCCATCGATGGTCGGCGGACCGTGGTCCATTCCGAGCGCCTTGAGCCCCACATCGATCACTCCGTGGCGGGCCCCCACAGAGATCACCGTGCCGATGAGGTCAATCGCGGGCACGAACCCAGCGTCGTGACGCATGTAGTCGGTGTCCATCAGGGCGTAACTGCCCGCTTGAACCTCGGTGACACCGGCCGGATCATCAAGGCCGATCACCAGATCGCGATGGGTGCCGGTACCACCGGCGGAGACAATGTCGCCTCCGACATCGCGGTGCGCGCTCCTCAGGGCAATCATGGCCTCGCGGACCCGTTCGGCACGTCGGCTCGGGTCGAGATCCATCTGCAGGTGGCCTTCGTAACCCATGACGCCGCGTACCACCAGCCCGACCTCCGCTGCGCGCATCGCTAGATCTCCGGCGGCATCGGGCATGACGCCGCAACGGGGGAGGCCGACATCGACGTCGATGAGTACCTCGCGCACGCCAGCGGTGGCCGCGGCAGCGATGGTCGCGGGCGAGTCCACCGCCACGGTCACCCGCGCATCATGTTGTCGGGCGGTATCGACCATCGATCTCAGCCGAGCCTCATCGAGCACCTCGTTCGCGAGGAGTAGATCGGCACCCAGTCCGGCGCTGGCCATCACCGACACCTCCCGTGGTGTGGCACAGGTGAAACCCAGATGTCCGTGAGCGTGTTGACGAGCTGCGAGCGCAGTGCACTTATGCGCCTTCACATGAGGTCGCAGTGCCGCCCCCGGTAGCCGATTGGCCATCAGGGTCAGGTTCGCGTCCAGGGCAGCGGCATCGACGACCAGCGCCGGAGTTGGCAGTTCTCGCAGCTCCACCTTGTCAGCATGGCACCGCAACCCGCTACGGTCACGCCCATGACCGAGGCCTTCATTGTCGATGCTGTTCGTACCCCAACCGGTCGCCGCGGCGGCACCCTGTCCGGGGTGCATCCCGCCGACCTCGGCGCCCACGCCATCTCGGCGCTCATGGAGCGCAGCGGAGCCGATCCCGCTGGCGTTGACGATGTTGTGTTCGGCAACGTGAACTCGGTGTGGGAACAGTCGGGCTGCATCGCCCGCACGGCGTGGCTTACCGCCAACATGCCGATGCATGTGCCGGGCGTGACGATCGATCGTCAATGCGGATCCGCACAGCAGGCCGTGCAGTTCGCCGCCCAAGCGGTGATGTCGGGAACCATGGACATGGTCGTCGCCGGTGGCGTGGAGAACATGTCGATGGTGCCCATCACCGCAGGGGCGCAAGCCGGTAAGGATGATCCCGATTTCAATCCCTTCACCGGCGCCGATGGCTGGACATCGCGTTTCGGAAACGGCGAGGTCAGCCAGTTCCTCGGCGCCGAGATGATGGCCGAGCATTGGGATATCACCCGTGACGAGATGGAGGCCTTCGCTGTGATGTCGCACGAGCGAGCCTTGCGCGCACGCGCCGAGGGTCGTTTTGACGCCGAGATCGCTCCGCTGAACGGCCTGGATCATGACGAGGGCCCGCGCGAGCCGAACCTCGAGAAGATGCAGTCACTCGCCACGCTGCGTGAAGGTGGGCGCATCACCGCTGCGGTTGCGAGCCAGATCTCCGATGGGTCCGCGGCATTGCTCATCGCCAACGAGGAGGCCGTGCGTCGTCACGGGCTCACCCCGCGGGCACGTATCCACCACATGACCGTGCTTGCCGATGACCCGATCATGATGTTGTCGGCGCCGATCCCGGCCACCCGTCGCGCGTTTGAGCGCACCGGAATGACGATGGACGACATCGATCTCGTGGAGATCAACGAAGCGTTCGCTCCGGTGCCGATGGCATGGATTCGCGAACTCGATGTCGATATCGACAAGGTGAATGTGAACGGTGGCGCGATCGCTCTGGGTCACCCGCTGGGCGCCACGGGTGCTCGCTTGATGACCACCTTGTTGCACGAACTCGAGCGCACCGGTGGGCGCTACGGCCTTCAGACCATGTGTGAAGGTGGCGGCCAGGCGAACGTCACGATCATCGAGCGCCTCTGATCGTGCTCGAGCGTCCGGCGCTCCTCGTCGCTGTCGGCGCGCTGGGGTTGGTTGCTGCCTGCGGTGGCGGGTCGTCATCGGCGCCTGAGACCGACACGGCGAGCATCGCACCAGCAACACCGACCACCGAGGTTCTGGCCGACGAGTCGGCGCCATCGACCACCGCTCCACCGCCGGAAACAACTTCTTCGACGACGGCGGCGCCGACATCATCGGTGGCACCGGCAACGACGCTGCCACTGGTGAGCGAGCCGGTATCGCGAATGCCGGCGCATCCACCGCTGGTGCCCACGGCTGAGCCGACCGGTTTCGCCACCGATG
>RFST01000090.1 GCA_009923855.1 Actinomycetota bacterium | reverse complement strand
GCGCTGAACTGGACCGTTGAGTACGTGCGTGAACGCCAGGCCTTCGGGCGTCCGATCGGTGAGTTCCAGAACACGAAGTTTGTGTTGGCCGAGGTGAAGACAGCCGTTGACGTGGCTCAGGCCTACGTCGACCAGTGTGTGATGAAACTTGTCGCGGGCACCTTGACCGCGGCAGAGGCTGCGCAAGCCAAGTACTGGTGCACCGACTTGCAGAAGGAGGCTGCCGACCGCTGTCTGCAGTTGTTCGGCGGCTATGGCTACACCGTGGAATATCCGATTGCACGCAACTACGCCGACGCTCGGGTGACCTCGATCTACGGCGGCACGAACGAGATCATGAAGACCATCATCTCGAAGTCGCTCGGCCTCTGATCTCGGAGTCGGCGCGCGGCTCGAAGCGAGACGACGCGGTGGTGCAGTTGCTCAGGTGAGCAGCAGGTCAGATCCGCAAGGTGGTGCCGCCATCGACGACGAGCACGGCGCCGGTCACGTAGGTCGACCGCAGCAGTCCCAGGGTGGCTTCGGCGCAGTCGTCCGGTGTCGCCGACCGGCCAAGCGGCGCCACATGGGCGATCATCGCGTGTTGGTCATCCCAGTCACTGGTCCACGGCGTGGCGACCAAGCCGGGAGCTACTGCATTCACCCGCACCGGTCCGCTCACTTTGGCCAGCAGTTGCGTCATCTGGTTGAGCGCGGCTTTCGACATCGAATAGGCGATCGATGACCCGACCTGTCGGACCCCGGCGATGGACGTGATGTTCACCACGTTGCCGTCGGGCGACTGCCGCAGGTGCGGCATTGCGTACTTGGTGAGTTCCCAGGTGCCGAAGACGTTCACTTCGAATGTTCGGCGGAAGATGTCCTCGGAGAGCGCATCGAGGTCGGCATGATCAACCCGGGTGGTCCACCCGGCGTTGTTGATCAACATGTCGAGCCGACCGTGGCGTTCGATAGTGGTGTCGATGAGATTGCGGCGCTGGTCGGCATCGGAGATATCGGCTTGCACGTAGGACGATTCGTTGGGAAGTGCAGACGCGACGGCCTCGCCTGCGGTGACCGACGACGAGGAGTTGACCACGACCGTTGCCCCAAGGGCCGATAGGCGGTGGGCGATGGCTTCGCCGATTCCCGAAGATGATCCGGTGACGATGGCGACGCGGTCGGCGAATTCTGTGCTGCTCATCGTCGGAGCATGCCAGACCACGACGGTGCACCACGAGGCCGGTGAATCTGGGATACTTCGGCGATGAGCGCGACGTTCACCGATGCCTCCCACGACCGATACGGCCTCGTCACGCCAGCGGTGCAGCCGCCGGTAGTGGTCGCGACCGAGGGCATCGAGTTGGTATGTGCCGATGGTCGGCGCATCATCGATGCCGCGGGTGGGGCGGTGGTGACCAATATCGGTCACGGGCGCGCAGAGATCGCCGATGCGGTCGCGACGGCGCTGCGTTCCATCGACTACGTGGTGCCGATCTGGGCAACCCCGAACCGACTGGCGCTCGCGGACCGCTTGACCGAGCGATGGCTGCCGGACGGGTTCGGGCATGTGTTCTTCGCAGGTGGCGGGTCAGAAGCCACCGATACCGCCGTGCGTCTCGCCCGCACCCATCACCTGAGCCGTGGCGACGAACGTCGATACAAGGTCATCGGTCGAGTGCCGAGCTATCACGGCGCCACCGTCACCACCTTGGCGATCGGTGGCCATATGGCTCGTCGGGCTGGTCTCGATCCGCTGTTGCCGGAATGGCCGAAAGTGCCGTGGAACGATGCCGATGCCCTCGCTGCTGCGATCGAGGCGGCAGGGCCCGACACGGTGGCGGCGTTCATCTTCGAACCGGTCATCGGGGCGTCAGCGGGTGCGTTGGTTGCCGATGTCGACTACTGGCAGCAGGTGGCCGAGGTGTGTCGGCACTACGGCGTTCTACTGATCGCCGATGAGGTGATGACCGGGTTCGGTCGCACCGGGCGGACCTGGGGCCACCAGCACGACCCGGTGACCCCCGACATCTTGGTGTCGGCAAAAGGCCTCGGCGGCGGGTACGTGCCCATGTCGATGGTGACCGCAGCCGACCATGTGGTCGAGCCGATCGCGGCAGCCGGTGGCAACGTCATGTTCTTCACCTATTCGGGCCCGGACGCAATGTGTGCCGGGGCGCTCGCGGTGCTCGACATCATGGAGCGAGAAGATCTCACCGCGAATGCGGCTGCTGCCGGTCAGCGGATGATGTCGGAATTGCGCGCTGCCGTTGGTGATCATCGTTGTGTCACCGAGGTACGTGGACGCGGACTGATGATCGGTGTCGAACTCGCTGGGGTGAGCGCCGCTGCGGCTGTTGATGCCTGTCTGGCGCAGGACATGTGGGTGTATCCCGCCGGTTCCGGCCCGGCGGTGCCCGACTCGTTGTTGTTCGCGCCGCCACTCAGTGTGAGCGCGGCCGAGGTGGACGAGATCGTGCGCCGCACCGCGGCGGCGTTGGCCACCCTCTGAGGTGACGGGCTGCGCTGCCTAGGAAGTCAGCACCCACGCCGCGGACTCCCCGGGGAGGCGGCCATCAGCGGTGGGTGCTGCCGAGGCGAGCAGTAGTTCGCCTGCGGGCAGAGCAACCGGTTCCACATCGAAGTTCACGATGCACAGCAGATCGTCGCGGCGTAGACACAGCACCTGAGATTCAGGACGGTCGAAGTGGTCCGACCACTCGAGCGGGCCAGCGCCGACCCAGTGGCGTCGTCGCAGCGCGAGCGCGGCGGTGTACAGCGACAGGGTGGAGTCGGGGTCGTCGCGCTGCACGGTGGCGCTGAGCGCGCCGAAGATTGCTGGCTGCGGCAGCCATGGTGGGGCATCGCCGAATCCGAATGCGACACCGTCGGGGGTCCATGGCAGAGGCACCCGGCACCCATCGCGTCCCTTGCGGGTGCGGCCGGAGTTCTCCCACACCGGGTCGTCGAGAACCTCCAACGGCAGGTCGAACACCTCGGGAAGCCCAAGTTCTTCACCCTGGTAGAGATAGGTGGAACCCGGCAGTGACAACAGCAACAAGGTGGCGGCTCGAGCGCGGCGCAGTCCCTGTTCGGCATCGCAGATGTCGTGGGGACCATCGAGAAGCCAGGCCCGCCAATCGGTGCCATTCGGCAGGCCGTACCGGGTCGTGTGGCGGACCACATCGTGGTTCGAGAGCGCCCACGTGGGTGTGGAGCCCACCGTGTCAGCCGCCCCGATCGCGCGCACGATCGCATCGCGCATCGATGGGGCATCCCACTCGCAGGTCAGGAAATCGAAGTTGAACGACTGGTGATACTCGTCGCTGCGCAGGTACTTGGGCAGGCTCTCGGGAGCGACCCAGGCTTCGGCGACCATCATCACGTCGCGGTGTTGCTCGGCGCCGATGCGGTCGAGGACGCCGCGCCATTCTCGGATGATGTCGTGCACCTCGTCGCGATCCCAATGGGGGTGGTCGGGCACTTTGGCGTTCTCCAGTACGGCCGTGGATTCGGAGATGTCGGGAAATGACATGTCCTTCGCGAGACCGTGCGCGACGTCGATTCGGAACCCGTCCACACCGAGGTTGCACCAGAATTCGAAGATCGACCGGAATTCGGCCCGCACCTCAGGGTTGGTCCAGTTCAGATCGGGTTGGCTGGAGTCGAACAGGTGCAGGTACCACTGACCGCCGGGCGTGCGGGTCCACGCGGGCCCACCGAAGACGGCAATCCAATTGGTCGGGGGTGAGTCGCCGTCGCCGTCACGAAAGAGATACCGATCGCGCTCGGGGCTCCCCGGTGCGGCGGCCATTGCCTCAACGAACCAGGGGTGTTCCCAGGAGGTGTGGTTCGGCACGATGTCGATGATGATGCGGATCCCGAGTGCGTGGGCCTCGTCTATCAGTTGACGAGCATCGTCGAGAGTGCCGAATCGTGGCGAGATATTTCGATAGTCGGCCACGTCGTAGCCGCCATCGAGCAAAGGTGATGGGTACCAGGGGCTGATCCAGATGGCATCGACGCCCAAGGTGGCCAGATGGGGAAGGCGTTGCCTGATGCCGTTCACATCGCCGGTGCCGTCACTGTTCGCGTCGGCGAACGACCGCGGGTACACCTGATACACGACGGCATTGCGCCACCATTCGCTGTGATCTGCGGCGGGGGAGGAACTGCTCACAGGGGTGCAGGCTAAGGCGGGTCAGCGGCGTCGCCGACGCTGATGAGCCGGTTCGTCGACGGTGTGGACGGCACGAATCCGAATCGGTCCGCGCGCGGTGGATGGGTCGACGACGACACCACCTTGGGTGATCTCCACCCGTCCGGCAACAACGAGTCGTCGTGCAGCGCGCCGTGCCGGCTCCATCAGTGCGCGCCAGTCGTCCGTGCCGACCCGCCGTGCGGCCTCACTTGGGCAGATCGTCGCCCCGGCGGATCGAGTCGTGAGCAATTCGACGATGGTTGTTTCAAGTGCGCGATCGGTTGGCCCCGGTCGTTCGCGGCGGCATCGGTCCGAGCAGTACCGCACCGCATCCCAGTCGCGTGCCCACTTGGCACGCCACTCGATTGCGCGTCCACAGCTGTCGCACCAGCGCGGTTCGTGTGCACGAGTGGCCGATCGGGTCATTGGTCGGCAGGCTAGACGTCGTCATTGAAGGAGTCCCCCTGTGCTGATCGCTCTCATTCATCTGCTTGCCACCACCGCAATGGCGGGCCTGATCTGGTTTGTGCAGGTTGTGCACTATCCGCTGTTCGCCGATGTGCCGGCATCGGCATCGACGGCGTATGCCGAACGCCATCAACGCCTCACCGCGCGGGTGGTGGGCGCACCGATGGCGGTCGAAGGTGTGTGTGCTCTGTGGCTCTTCTTCGCGCCGCCTGCGGGTGTTGGTCGCCTCCTGCCGTTCGTTGCGGGTCTCATCTTGGCTGTAGTCCTCGGCTCCACGGTGATGCTGCAGGTGCCGCGCCACGGGCGGTTGGCGCGCACCAGCACGGCACACGAGATCAGCGAGGTGGTGACGTCGTTGGTGACGACGAATTGGGTGCGCACCATCGGATGGTCCACACGCGCGGTGCTCGCGGCGGTGATGGTGGCACAGGTGGCGCAATGACCGGGGCGCCGGTGGTTGATCCGTCGCTCTGGCACCCGGGCGCACCAGAGGTGGCAACACCTCCGGTCGGCAGTGTGCGGCGAGCGGTGATGGTGCAGCGCTGGAACGATCTGGTGTTCTGCCATTGGCGGTATCCCGCAGAGCAGGTGCAGGCGCTGTTGCCCGCCGGAGTAGAGGTCGACACGTTCGACGGGTCGGCATGGGTGGGGCTTATCCCGTTCCACATGGATGATCTTGGCCTGCCTGGATGGGCGCCACTGCCGTATGTGGGTTCGTTTCCTGAGGTGAACGTGCGGACCTACGTGCGCGCCGGAGACCGGCGGGGGGTGTGGTTCATGTCGCTCGATATCGACCGGTGGCTCCCAGCTCTCGTCGCACGGGGCGGGTATCGCATTCCCTATTGCGTGGGCGATGTCCGCCATGTTCGAGTCGGTGATCGGGTGGTCTCATCGGTGCGGCGCCGCTGGCCGCGCTCTGACGCGTCGACAGCAGCGTTGTCGGTGGTGGTCAGCGACCCCGCTGTGGACGACGAACTCACGCGTTTCCTCACCGCACGCTGGGGTCTGATCGCGCGCCCGTTGCGGGGCCGTGCGGTGTGGGCGCCGGTTGATCATCCGGTCTGGCCGTTGTTCACCGCCGATCTCATTGATGTGCATGCCGGTGTGCTGCGCGCCGCTGGGCTCGAGGACCCAACGGGTGACCCGCACGTGATGTATTCGCCGGGGGTTCCCGTCAGGATTGGGGTGCCGCGCCTGTTGCGCCATCGATGATGCCGCTGAGGCCGCTCGGCGGGTGTGGGCCGATCGCGAGGGTCTCGACGATGCTTGTGCCCCGGTGACCGTCGCTCTCGGCGACGCATACCATCTGCGTGTGCATCATGGCGGGGTCATCTGGCCGGACCGCCGAGAGGTCGATGGTGTCGCGACATTCGTCGAGTTCGGCGCGCCACATGCCATGACCCCATTCGGGATGGAGGTAGCCGAGTCCACTCATCTGCAGCCGAGCGACAGGACGATGTCGTATCTCAATTGGGTCGGCCCGCCAGCGGTGCAACCGGGTGATGACGTGGGCTGGCCAGCGAGTGCCGGGCTGCCAGTCGATGTCGGCATCGACGCGGGTGATGCGATCGATGTTGCGAGCATCGAGGCGGGTGTCGTTGTCGGTGCTGAGCGGCGCGACCGCACCGCTTTCGTGCCATGGGCGACCATCGCCGTCGTGGTTCATTGCTGCGTGCAGGACATGGTCGTCGAAGCGGGTTGGTGTCCACAGCCAGAAGAACTGCGGTGCCGTCGCGGGGCCATCGGGTCGATTTCCGATGGGGCGAATGCCCCACGATCGGTCACGGCATCCGCGGACCGGTCCCACATCGGCCAGGTCAATCCGCTGGCCATCGATCGTGAGATGACCACTCCAGCTTCCGAACTGTGTCAGGCGGGTGTAGTCGAAGGTGGTGCGTCCACCGTCTTCGCGAACGAATCGGGGTTCCTCGATGGCCACACTGTCCGCCCGCCATACGAGGTCGGCGGCAATGCCGTGTCGACCGTCCACCCTGACGCGATGTTCCACCATTGGTCGGACGATGTCGATGGTGATTCCTCCCACGATCGTGTCGCGGTCGGTGTCACATCGGCGTGATGCCCGATGCGTGTGTTGGTGGCCGTCGATCACCACCGTGATGGCTGCGTCGGCAATGCGGCGGCCCGGATAGAAACCCATCGCCACCGCGACGACGAGTTCGCCGTTGGGGCTGTAGCCGTTGTGGAAGAAACGGTCGTACTGGTCCGCCGATGCCGACACGGGGTGCAGCAGGGGGCGGGAGCTTTGGTGGATCGGAAGGTCGTCGAGTTCGTGCAGCACCGTGATCAGTCTTCGTAGTCGGGTCCGATGTGATGGTCGGCCATGTGGGCGGCTGCACGCTCGGCCATCACCGCGAACATCTCGTCGCCACGGGGGGTCCGCGTGACGATCTGTGAGGCGATGATGGCCATCATCAGCGCGCTCACGGTGCCGATGCGACGCGCCTCGTGCAGATCAGCGGTCGTGACATGTACGCCGTGGTGATGCAGGCGGTCGACGTAGCGATGCCAAAGGCTGTGTTCGATATCGCGCCGCTGCTCGGGGTCGAGCGAGGTGGCGATGAGGTAGGCCACATCGGCGGGACCCGACCCGATCGCCACCGTCTGATAGTCCACGACAACGGCCTGTTCGCCATCACCACTGGTGCGGAACAACATGTTGTCGAGGCGGAGATCGCCGTGTACGAGACACGGTGCGCAGCCGTGATCACGTGGCAGGTCGCCGTAGTTGGCGGCCAACCAGCGTGCGGTGGCGAGGGCGTGGGGGTCGAGTCGGTTCTCGTATCGGGCGACAAAACCGTCGATGACCGCAGCGGCAACACCAGCGTGCAGCGCGATGGTGGCGGCATCGGAGCGGCCGAGCCAGTCGTGGTGAGCGATGTCGTCGACACGGCCCCAGGTCGGGGCGTGCAACGCGGCGGCAGTATCGATCATTGCGGCGATGCGGGCAGCGCTGCACGGCGCCAACTGGTCGCCGGCC
>RFST01000089.1 GCA_009923855.1 Actinomycetota bacterium | reverse complement strand
GTCGAAAGGCACCTCGGACATGCGACGACGCTACCTGCCCTCTAGGGTGCGCGATGTGCTGAGCATCGATGAGATTGAGCGCATTCTGGTGATCACCGCCCACCCCGACGACGTCGATTTCGGTGCCGCTGGCACGATTGCCACATGCACGGCCGCGGGAGCATCGGTGACCTATTGCATCGTCACCGATGGCCAAGCAGGCGGGTTCGATGATTCGATTCCGCGGGCCGACATGGCAACGATTCGCCGTGCAGAGCAGACAGCTGCCGCGGCGCGGGTTGGCGTGACCGATCTGGTGTTCTTGGGGCACATGGACGGTTCGGTGGAGGCCACCATGGAACTACGCCACGACCTGTCGCGGGTTATCCGTCAGGCGCGTCCGCAGGTCGTCATTTCTCAATCCCCGCAGATCAACTTGCATTCGGTGTACGCCAGCCATCCTGATCATGTGGCGGTTGGACAGGCGGCATTCGCTGCGGTGTACCCCGACGCACGTAACCCGTATGCGTTCCCCGAACTGCTCACGTCTGGCTTCGAACCATGGGCAGCTGATGAGTTGTGGATCATGGGAAGTGGCCAATTGGCCAGCGATCCATTGTTCGCCGTCGTCGATATCACGGAGTCGATTGACACCAAGATTGCCGCCCTGTGTGAGCACCGCAGCCAGATTCGCGATGCTGCGCAAATGGAGGAGCGTGTGCGCGAGTGGAACGCAATGAATGCCGAATCGGGTGGCTTAGGCCCCGGACGGTATGCCGAGGCGTTCTTGGTGGTCGATACCCGCTGAGGGAGGTGCCGCCCAGCGCGGTCGCGGTCGGGTGCTCGTGGTCACTACGCTGCGAGCATGACCGAAGCAGTGATCGTCGCAACCGCCCGCAGTCCGATTGGCCGTGCTGGAAAGGGGTCGCTCGTCGACCTTCGTCCTGACGACATGTCGGCCCAGATTGTGCGGGCGCTCATGGCCAAGGTGCCCCAAGTGACTTCGACCGATGTTGAGGACCTGATCATGGGGTGTGGCCAGCCCGGCGGCGAGGCCGGTTTCAACATCGCACGTATCACCGCCATGCTCGCTGGTCTTGATGATGTACCCGGCGTCACGGTGAACCGGTATTGCTCATCGAGTCTGCAAACGATTCGTATGGCCGCTCATGCCATCCGTGCTGGTGAGGGCGACTGCTTCATCGCGGCCGGCGTCGAAACCGTCAGTCGCTACGGAAACGGCGCAGCCGACACCGCGCCCAACCCGATCTTCGGCGAGCCCGGCCAGCGCAGTGCCGAGCGTGCCCAGGGAGGCCACGGCACGTGGACGCCGCCAAGTGGATTGCCCGATGCATATATCGCCATGGGTCAGACCGCAGAGAACGTCCGTGAAGTGGAGAACGTGAGTCGCGCCGCGATGGACGAGTTCGCTGCGCTCAGCCAGCAGCGCGCGGTCGCGAATGTCGAGAACGGTTTCTGGGCCGATGAGATCACGCCGGTGACCTTGCCCGACGGCACGGTGGTGAGCGCCGATGATGGCCCACGTGCGGGCACCACCGCGGAGGGGCTTGCCGGTCTGAAGCCGGTGTTCCGCCCCGATGGCGAGATCACCGCGGGCAACTCATGCCCGCTGAACGATGGCGCAGCGGCCGTGATGGTCATGAGCGACACCAAGGCGGCCGCGTTGGGCATCACCCCGCTGGCACGAGTCGTGTCGTCGGGCGTGTCGGGTCTCAATCCCGAGATCATGGGACTCGGTCCGATCGAGGCCAGCCGGCAGGCGCTCGCACGCGCGGGCATGACAATGGACGACATTGACCTCGTGGAGATCAACGAGGCCTTCGCTGCTCAGGTGATTCCCTCGGCCGAGCACCTCGGCATCGGTTGGGACAAGTTGAATGTCAATGGCGGTTCGATCGCGCTCGGTCACCCCTTCGGCATGACCGGTGCCCGCATCATGACCACGCTGCTGCACTCATTGCGCGATGCCGACAAGCAGTACGGCCTCGAGACGATGTGTGTGGGCGGTGGCCAAGGCATGGCCATGATCGTCGAACGGCTCTCCTGAGTCGTCGCGGTCAGCGCCGCAGTTCCCAGCGTCGCGGAAGGTCGGCGCGCACACATACTCGACCGTCGGCCTCTGCGCCCGCGCGCAGCACGTAGAGCTGGCCGCCTGAGGTCACTTCGGCAAGGGCGTAGGCCATGGCGATGGTGTCGCGAACGCCGGTGCGTAAATGGGTGATGTCGCCCATACTCAGCCCGGCGGCATCGGCTTCGGCCAACCACATATTCACCAGTGCCTGACGTAGCGACGGGTCATCGAGCAGGTCGCCTGCATCGAGATACAGCACCACGGTGGTCACGTCCACCACGATCAACGCCTCGACGGCCACCACCGTCGTGCCCGGCAACAGGTCGTCGAACATCACCGCCACCCGGCCCGTCGCATCCGGTGAGCCAGCCACGTGGCCGTAGTGCACCTTTGGCAGGCCGTCATCATCGGTGGTGTCCCACCGCACTCTGTCACCGGGGCGGAACCGATGATCGTTCACCGCTGGGTCCGCCGGGGTGTCATCGTGGCGCCTCAGCCACAGCATCTGACAAGGTCGCCCAGTGGCGTACAGCGGTGCCGTCCCACTGGTCAAAGGGCAAGTCGGTGAGTGCGACGACGATGTTGCCGCTGTCGGGGTCGGCCCATGCCATGGTGCCAGCCCCACCGAAATGACCCACCGTGGCGGGGGAGGTACTGCGTCCCATCCAGTGCGGCGCTTTGTCACCACGGATTTCCATTCCGAGTCCCCAGTCGCAGGGGTCGAAGCGGCCAACACCGGGGACGATGCCGCTCAGGCCGGGAAAGTGCACCGTGCGGGCATCGTCGGCGGTGGCACTGCTCACCAGACGTGGCCGCAGAATTTCGGCCATGAATACGGCGATGTCGTCGGCACTGGAGTGGATGCCATGAGCTGGGGACCCCCGAACCTCGGTGGAGGTCATGGCGAGTGGGCGTACCACAGCGTCGGCGATGTAATCGTTGGCCGCCATGGCGGCGCGTTCGCCAAGCCAGGCCGCAGCCAACTCGATACCGGTGTTGGAGTACACGCGGCGTCGTCCCACACCGGCCACGGTGTCGGTGGTGTCGAAGTTCAGCCCGCCGGCGTGGCTCAGCAGATGTTCCAGCGTCGCACCATCGGGCACGCCATCACATGTTGGATGATCGCTGAGGGCAACGGTGCCCTCTTCATGGGCGACGAGGATCGCCCATGACGTGATCATTTTGGTGAGCGATGCGATGCGGTACCGCTGGTCTTGGTCGCCGCGGCGTTCGAGGATGGTCAACGACCCGTCGACGATGCGCGCGTGGACAGCGGTGGTATGTGGTGCGGGCCAGTCGGCGATGCTGTCGAGCACACCCATGGCCGTGTCAGCCGCGGATCAACTCAGCGGTGCGGAACGCAAGGTCGAGACTCTGGCGCGCGTTGAGGCGGGGATCGCAGATCGTTTCGTAGCGATCATCGAGATCATCGATGGCGTCGCTGCCGCCGAGACATTCGGTGACGTTCTCGCCGGTGAGTTCGACATGGATACCGCCGGGCCAGGTGCCTTCGGCCCGGTGGGCCCGAACGAAGCCCTCAATCTCAGCCACGACGGCATCGAAGTGGCGGGTCTTGCGGCCACTGTCCGCCGTGAATGTGTTGCCGTGCATGGGGTCGCACGCCCACACGACCGGATGGCCAGATTCGCGCACGGCCCGCAGCAGTGGCCGCAGACCGTCTTCAATGCGGTCCGCACCCATGCGGGTGATCAGGGTGAGGCGCCCAGGCACCATCGCGGGATTGACAGCATCGCATAGGGCGATTACCTCTTCGCCGGTCATCGATGGGCCGACCTTGCAGCCAATGGGGTTCGACACGCCGCGGAGGAACTCGATGTGGGCCCCGTCGAGGTCGCGGGTGCGTTCGCCGATCCACAGCATGTGTGCCGAGCAGTCGTACCAGTTGCCAGTGGTGGAATCGCGACGTGTCAGCGCTTCTTCGTAGCCCAACAACAGGGCCTCGTGGCTGGTCCACACGTCGACCTCGCGGAGGTTCGCATCGGATTCGGTGTCCATGCCGATGGCGCCCATGAAACGCAGCGCCCGGTCGATCTCGGCGGCGAGTTGGTCGTAGCGGCGGCCTTCGGGGCTGGAGGAGACGAACTCTTGGTTCCACGCGTGCACGCGATCGAGAGCGGCGAATCCACCCTTGGTGAATGCCCGCAGCAGGTTCAACGTGGACGCTGACTGGTGGTATGCGCTGACGAGGCGGTCGGGGTCGGGGATGCGGGCGGCGGCGGTGGGCGCGGGATCGTTCACGATGTGCCCACGGAACGACGGCAGTTCAAGATCGCCGATGACTTCGGTATCAGATGAGCGTGGTTTGGCGAACTGGCCAGCCATACGGCCGACCTTCACGACGGGCACTCCCATGGAGTAGGTCAACACGATGGCCATTTGCAAGATCACGCGGAGCTTCTCGCGGATGTTGTCGGCCGAGAACTCCTCGAAACTTTCGGCACAGTCACCCGCCTGCAGCAAGAAGGCGTTGCCGGCTGCGACGCGGGCCAAGCTGTTCTGCAGCGAACGGGCTTCACCGGCGAACACCAGCGGTGGCATCGAGGCGATCTGTTTCAGCGCAGCCTCGTAGGCCCCGGCGTCGGGCCATGTGGGTTGCTGCTTGATGGGTGCGTCCTGCCAGGACGAGGGCGACCACGTCATGGGCGTCAAGGCTATCGGTGGCTGAAACGCGAACGAGCGGCCGGGTGACCCGACCGCTCGTTCAGTGTTCTGTGGGGCCGTAGCCCGCGATGTCAGACGCTGAGGATGTCTTCGGCGTCCTCGCGCAGTCCGGCAACGGCGCGGCTCACGAGGCGGCGTGCCGCTTCTGCGGTGACGCCGAGGCTTTCGCCGACTTCGCGGAAGCTCTTGCGCTCTCCGTCGATGAGCCCGAAACGGGCTTCCACTGCGTAGCGGGCGCGTGCATCGAGCGTGCCGAGCAGATCGCCGAGCAGATCGCTTTCGACGCCGACCATGACCGCATCTTCGGGCGTGGGGTCACCATTGGCCATCAGATCGCCGAGGGTCGCATCGCCGTCGTCGCCGACGGTCTTGTCGAGGCTCACCGGTGTGGTGAGGCGGTGCAGTTCGGCATTGGCCTGATCGAGGGTCTCGCCGTCGCCCGATGCCTGACGCAGCGCAGCGCGCAGGCTGGCCGAGCGGTCGCCGGGGATACGGATGAGGCTGGCCTTCTGGTCGAGCGCGCGACCGATGGCCTGGCGGATCCAGAAGGTGGCGTAGGTGGAGAACTTGAAGCCACGGCGCCAGTCGAACTTGTCGACCGCGTGCTCGAGACCGAGGTTGCCCTCTTGGATGAGGTCGAGCAGGTCCATGCCCTGGGGCAGCGGGTATCGACGCGCAATGGAGACCACCAACCGCAGGTTCGAGCGGATGAAGCGGTCCTTGGCGTCGGCGGCAGCTGCTTCTTTGGCCTTGAGGTCGGCGCGGCGGCGTCCCTTGACGTTGCCGGCAGCGAGCAGTTCAGCGGCTTCGCGTCCCTCTTCGATTTTGCGGGACAGCACCCGCTCATCTTCAGCAGTGAGCAGCGGCACCTTGCCGATGTCGTTCAGGTAGAGTCCAATTGAGTCATTCATGGCGTCGTGTCCAACCGTGTTCTCGACCGTTTATTCCGGTCGTGTGACGTTGACGTGCGAGACATGACCAAAATGGCCGTGAGGCGCGCGTCGTCCCACACCACGGTGTCGCGGCGCAGTGGCGCGTCCTGTGGTGTTCCGGCAGGGCCGGGTGGGGGGTGTGTATGTGATGTCGGTTCACGGTCGTCCCATGAGCCGGCTTAATACCGTAACACATCTGTCAAGTCCCTGTCGGGTCGGACGGTGGTGTCATCGCTCGCGTGCTTCTAGAGTGCAAGGTTGTGCCCCCGCTGACCGTTCCCGCGCGCGTTGGGTTGTTCGGCGGCACCTTCGATCCGCCACACGTCGGCCATCTGGTCACGGCCCTTGGCGTCCGTCACGCACTTGAACTCGACATCGTTGTGATGATGGTGGCGAACATTCCGTGGCAGAAGGTGGGCGACCGGGCGGTGACCCCGGCAGACGACCGTCTCGCAATGGTTCGTGCAGCCGTTGCCGATGTCGACGGGCTTGTCGCCGGTGATCATGAGATCATTGCCGGTGGGGAGTCGTATACCGCCGACACTCTTGCGACGATGGAGCGCGAATTCCCCGGCGCGGAACTGTTCACGGTGGTCGGCGACGACGCAGCGGCGGGCCTCACCACGTGGAAACGCTTCGACGAGGTCGTTGCCCGGTCGACCATGGTGGTGGTTGACCGACCGGGCGTACGTGCGGATTTGCCGGTGTTGCCCGGCGGCGTGCAATGGCGCCGGGTTGAAGTACCGCACTTGGAGGTGTCGAGCACTGATCTGCGGGCGCGCGTGAGCGACGGCCGACCCCTGGACTATCTCGTGCCCTCATCGGTGCTCGATGTCATCCGGCGCCGCGGGCTCTATAGAGATGTGTCGCCACCGGAGACGCGATGACGGCGTTGGCTGCTCGCCGGCGCGAGATCACTCGGCGTGGCGGCGCGCTGGCGGCTGTGCTGGGTGTTGTGGCGGTGGTATTCACGCTGGTTGGGGTGTCGACCTTGGCGGGGTCCACCATCGGCACGACCGTGGATGCCGGAGGGCCCCCGGTGCGCGAACTCCCGTTCACCGCTACCGCGTTGTGGGGTGTAAGCAGCGGCAGTGACCTCACTGCGGCAGCGCTGCTCGTGGCTGGTCCCGATGGCACCGGTGGCACGGTGGTGGTGGTGGAACCCCATGCCGAAGTCGGGGGTGGTGGTGGCGCGCCTCTGCGCACATTGCGCGACGCCTTCGCCGACGGGGGTGCAGCGCAGTTGGCCGGTGAGGCCGAGGCAATGCTCGGTGTTGCGCTCGATGTGGTGGAGGTCATGGCGGTCGACGATGTGGTTGATGCCCTGTTGCTGGGCACCGTGGACGCTGATGCCGTCGCGGCACTCGGCGCATCAACTGGTGTTGTTGCCGCCGATCTAGATGTCGCAACGCAGCGCGTGGATGCCTGGCAGATGGTGGCATCGTCGCTGCAGCAGCGTGAGCGCCCAACCGCGTCCGATCGTACGGGTCGTGGGACAGCCGACGATGCCAACGGCGATGAGCTCACGACCCCGGTCAGCGCCGCGTCGCGGGTTCCCGGTTCGCTGGCAGACATGTTGGAGTGGATGTCCGGCGATGCGGTCACGGTGTTCGAGTTACCGGTGGTGCGTGACGAGTCGCCACTGGCTGGGGGCACGGTTGCTCATCACGATGCGGTGCTCACGTTGCTGACGGTGTCGCAGTTGGCACCAGCGCGGGTGGCAACGCCGCTCGAGTCGGCGACGGTTCGTGTTGTGGTGCCGTTCGACGATGGCGATACCGCGTCTGCTGGTCGAACGGTGTCGCGCGTGGCTGCCGACACGATTGCTGCGCTCCGATATGTGGGAGTGAACGTGGTGTCGGTGGTCAGCGGTGCCAGTGCCATCGATGAGGTGGGCGAGCCATCGACAGCAACGCAGGTGTGGTTGCCCGACAGCGATCGCCATGAGTCCGCGGCATCGGCGTTCG
>RFST01000088.1 GCA_009923855.1 Actinomycetota bacterium | reverse complement strand
CGACCTCAGGTTGAGGACTGCGTAGACGACAAATCCGATGAGGATGACCGTGAGGATGACCCACGCAATGGACGTCGTTGTCAATGCCAGCATCAGTGATCACTTGCTCCCACGCAGTGCGGACCTTCGGCTTCCTGACCGGTGGTGTTCACACCGATCGGGACGCCCTGGACGATGGTGCCGGTGTCGACGAACACTTCGCCGGCGGCGGTGAACTCCAACGGGAAGTGGTCCATCCCACGCGGCGCGGGCCCACCCTTCTTCTCGCCGACGCGGTTGTACTGCGAGCCGTGGCAACCGCACTCGAACCACTGCGACGATGAGCACTCGGGCACACGGCATCCGAGGTGCGGGCACTTCTGATACGAGGCGATGAGACCCTGCTGCATGCCGGTCATCAACGCCGGTGCATAGATGCCCTCGGCCTTCGGGATGGCGTCCACTGGGTATTCGGTGATCCAGGCACGCGCCTCGGGTGCGTAGAAGAAACCACCGCTGTTACGAATGCCGGAGATGACGTCGTCGTACCGCCCGATGGATACCTTGCCGCCGAAGCCACCGGTCTTGGTCGGCCAGAGGAACGCCACGAACGAGGCGGCGGCAAACGCACCGATGCCAGCGCTCATCAACGAGATCGTCGCCCGATTGAAGAACTGACGACGGCTCACACCGATGGCATCAGGGTCGGCGGGCACAAAAGGTTCGGGGGCTGTCTCGGCCACCTTGGCAAGGGCGGTGCCCGTGCGGGCTTCTTTCCCTGCGGCCTCGGCAGCTGCGCGGTCGGCACTGGCCGAGGCGGACACGCCAGCGGCTTTGCGGGCGGCCCGGTCACGGGCGACGGTCTCGTCGCTCAGTGCTCCGGCACCGCGCACGTCGCTGCGGCGCGCGAGGGTCGCGAACGCGCCACCGGCCAGGACGACCACGGCAGCGATAGCGATGATGATGACTGCGGTTGCGCTCATGACATCCTCCTGATCACAACTCGAAGAACAGACCGTCCCGCCACGGGAGGGTGAAGTTGAAGCCGGGGCCGCGGAAGAACGAGCCGATCATCACCAGCACCGCCCAGAACATGAGGTGCACGGTCATCAGCGACGTTGCGAACTTGCGGTCTTCGGGCTTATTCGACGGGTTCTTGTCGACAAATGGGGCGAAGATCATCAAGATCAGACCCACACCGGGGATGGTCACACCAGCGACCATCGGGTGGAACATCGTCAGCAACTCCTGGAGACCGAGGAAGTACCACGGGGCCTTCGACGGGTTCGGCGTCTGGTTCGGGTTCGACAACTGCAACAGCGGTGCGTTCACCCAGATCGAGAACAAGAACGTGAACGCGGTGCATGCCAGCGCGGCAACGAATTCGGCAGCGAGCAGGTGCGGCCAGGTGTGCACCTTGTCGACCGGTTGGGCCTTCACCTCTTGGATCGAGCCCGACTTCACCACGGTGAGCAAGCGCTGCGTGTGACCGCCGGGACCGGCACCCACCGGCACGCCGCCACCCGCAGGTGCCGCAGTGGCGACCGAGGCCACCTTCTCCGCGACGGCAACGCCACCACCGGCGGCAGCCTCGCCGCCTTCCTGCTTGGCCTTTGCGGACTTTGACCGCTCCAGCAGATGCGCAGGAATGCGCGAATCGGTCTCTGCTGCAGGGGCCTCCGCCGCAGCCTCAGCAGCGGGTTCGGACGCTGCCTTCTCGCGAGCTGCTTGTGCTCGCTTCAACAGGTGTTCTGGGATCTCAGTCATGTCGGTACCTCAGGAACTCCTCGGATCAGAGCGGACCACTGATGCCGCCGTCCTTGCGGACGCGCCAGAAGTGGATGGCCATGAAGATGACGATGATGAACGGGAAGAACAGAACGTGCAGGACGTACCATCGCAGCAGCGTTTCCGAGCCGATTTCAGCTCCGCCGAGCAACACGAACCTCACCTCCTGCCCGAACACGGGGGTGTACCCCATCATGTTGGTGCCCACGGCCACCGCCCATAGCGCGAGCTGGTCCCAGGGCAGCAGGTAACCGGTGAACGACAGCAGCAGGGTGAGGGTCAACAAGATGACGCCGATGACCCAGTTGAACTCACGCGGCGGCTTGTAGGCCCCGTGGTAGAACACGCGGGCCATGTGCAAGAACACGGCGAGCACCATCAGGTGCGCGCCCCATCTATGCATATTTCTCACCAGGAGACCGAACGTCACCGAGGTCTGCAGGTTCGAGATGTCGTCCCAGGCTGCGGTGGCCTCGGGCCGGTAGAAGAACATCAAGAAAATGCCGGTGACGGTCAGCAAGATGAACAAGAAGAAGCTGAGACCGCCGAGGCACAGCGTGTAGCTGACCTTCACGGCATGGCGCTTCACCTTCACCGGGTGCAGGTGGTATAGCACCGAGTTCATGATCACATAGGACCGGTTGCGCGGGCTGTCTGTGTAGCCCTTGCGGAAGATCGATCCGGGGCGGAAGATGCTGTTCCAGACCTGCGACCCCTGCACGGAGTCGACGGTCTGTTGCGCCCGTTCCTTCGCGGTCGGGCGGGGGGTGTCGTCGATGATCTTTGCCATGACTGTCCTGTTCGCTCGATTCGTTCCTTCAGCGGCTCAGAGCCGCATTCCGTATGAGTAGCCGTGGTTATTCGTTCGCGCGTGTGAGTCGCCGGCTGCGGTCGCTGAACCGACCTTGCCGAGGATGATCACACCGGTAGGGCAGCGGTCGACGCACAGTGCGCACCGCGTGCAGATGTCGTCGTCGATGATGAACACGACGTTGTCCGATGGGTCATCGCCGGGCTTCTCGGTGCCCTCGGCGCCAATGATCGCCTCGGGCTGCACCATGTGGATGCACTTCCATGGGCAGATGTCGACACAGCCTTCGCACATGATGCACTCGGTCTGGTCGATATGGATGAACTGCTTCGGCTTCACAGCCTTGGTCAGGTAGTCCGCATCTACCTCGACGAGTGTGTACTCGTCGGTGTAGGGCATCATCGGGGGGTTCGCGTCGGTGCGTGCCATGGTGTTAAGAGCTTCTGATCAGGCCTTCTTGACGAGTGGGCGTCCGTAGGAACTGGTCTCGAGTTCGGGTGCGGTGGTCTCGCCACGCTTCTGCCACCACAGCCAGATGAAGATGAAAAGGCCGAAGTAGACGGCGTGGAGAACGACGACGATGATGTCGCGAATGGCTTCGTACTGAAGGGTGAAGGGGAACCATCCGTCGAGAGCCTGGGGCTTCAAGATGCCGCCGGGCCCGTAGATGATCTTGGTGCGATCCCAGCCGAGATCTTTGTCGGCGTGGTCAATCCACTGGTGCGGCACGATGCCAAAGGCGAGGAACATCACCCCGAATGCGTAGGTGGAGCCCAGCATCGCTTCGCCCCAGGAGGCCTTCTTGTCGACCGGGCGGCGCTTGCCATACGGGATCACCGCGAGCGTGAGCACGATGGAGGCAATGAACGACGTGAGGAACGCCGTATTCATTCCTGGCCACTCAAGCACGTTCCAGTTGAAGGCGATCATCTCGCTGTCTCAGCCTTTCGGTTGCCGACGCCCGTCGGGCGCCTCGGTCTGCCCGGTGTCGGTGAAGTGCCGGGCGCCTCAACTGTAGTCGCCTAACCCTCCGACCCGACCAATCCTCCCGACCGCTGACATTGCGGTGCGGGTGAACGTGGGCGTGGTTGTTCCTCGTTGTTGGTGGACAGTCTGGCAGCGATAGGGGTGGGTGCTGTCGGGTTGTGCACAAGTTCATGTCGCGAGGGTGACCGACTGAGGACTGGATTTCAGGTTCGGGCGTCCGCAGCCTCTATCCTCGGGTGGCGTGACCGAGATCCCAGAGCACCTTCTGAAGCGCAGCCGCGAACGTCGGGCCGCGCTCGAGGGCACCCCCGCCGCGGCTCCGGCCGAATCGTCCGACAACGTGCCGGCGACCACCGCATCATCGGCCCCGGCCGCACCGGCGGCTCCCTCGGGCCCCGCTCCACGCACCGCTGCTCCTGAAGCGGCTGCGCCGCCACCGCCCAAGCCCGACAGCCCTGTTGTGGCCGCCTACCGCGCCCGGCGCAAAGTGCCGTTCTGGGCAATGGCCGCCCTCGCCCTTTTGCCGATCTGGACATTCATGTATGTCCGGTCGGTAACCGCATCAGCCGAGGAGGCCACCGGCCCGCTCGGCATGGGCGCCGAGGTGTACTCCAACTGCGCCAGTTGCCACGGTGGTGGCGGCGGTGGTGGTGTCGGCTACGCCTTCACCGAGGGAGAGGTGCTGGCCACCTTCCCAAATATCGAGGACCAACTGCGCTACGTGCTGTACGGCACCGGCGCGTACAACGTGGCCGGCGTTGAGATCTACGGAAACCCCGACCGTCCGGGCGGGCCGCATGTCACCGGCGCCCGCGGCGCGATGCCCGGTTTCGAGGGCGCGTTGACCGATTACGAAATTCTGAGCGTGGTGTGCCACGAGCGCTTCACCCTCGGTGGCGCTGATCCCACGTCGGAGATGTGGGCCGACGAGTACGAGCATTGGTGTTCGGAGGAGTCGGAGTACTTCTTGGAACTTGAAGAAGGCGCGTCTCTGGCCACTCTCCACGAGATGCACGACTCAGTGCTGCCGATCGGCGACGGGCCCGCTGAGGGTTCGCCGGCGATGGAGGGCTGACCTGTCAGCAACCCGCTCGACGGTCACATCGCGATCGGTGTGACGTGATCGACGTCGTCGTCGTCGGAGCAGGGCCCGCCGGTCTGGCTTGCGCGATCGGCGCATCGCATGCCGGCGCACGCGTCACGGTCATCGAACGTGATCGCTTGCCACGACCGCGACCGTGCGCGGGGCTGATCAACGCCGCCGGTGCTGCCGAACTAGCCGCCCTTGGTGTGGCCACCGCTGATGCACATCGCCTCGGAGGTATTCGACTTGTCGACGGTG
Organism: Actinomycetota bacterium; assembly: GCA_009923855.1. Taxonomy (GTDB): domain Bacteria; phylum Actinomycetota; class Acidimicrobiia; order Acidimicrobiales; family Ilumatobacteraceae; genus Casp-actino5. The sequence goes on along the minus strand of RFST01000088.1, from coordinate 2,776 downwards.
AGCACCGCATCCGTCGGGCGTTCCCCGACGGCGGCCAGGTCATCGACCGGTCGATCCTCGATGCACGTCTCGCCGACGCCGCCGTCGATGCCGGCGTCTCAATCGTTGATGGCGTCGAGGTATTGCGCCCGATCGTGGAACGAGGTCTAGTGCGTGGCGTTCTCACCGATCGCGACACCGATGCCGAGATCGCTGCTGATGTTGTGGTGGCGGCCGATGGTGCCACCAGCACCTTTGGGCGTTCACTCGGCACCGTGCGCGATCCATCATGGCCGTCATTGCTGACGATCATCGGCCGATGGGAATCCGCCCAATCGCATCGCAGCACCCTCGATATCCGTCTCGACTTACGGCGGATGTCGGGCGAACTGCTTCCCGGGCATGCCTGGGTGGTGCCCGCTGGCGATGGCACGGTGAGCGTGGGCGTGTCGGTGCTGTCGACTGCGCGCGATGTTGATTCGGTGAACACCACGAAAGTGCTCGAGGCCGTTGTCGACAGTGCACGAGTCGACTGGGAACTCGGGGGTGATTCATTCTCACCTCTGCGTGGCGTGCGACTGCCGGTCGGTCTGTCGGTGATGCCAGCGGGGGGCCCGTCGTGGCTAGTGGTTGGTGACGCCGCCGCCGCGGCCAGTCCCTTTGCCGGCCTCGGCATCGATCGCGCGTTGATCAGTGGTCGCCTCGCTGCCGAGGCCATCGCCGGTGTGATCGACACCGGATCGTTCGCGGTGCTGCAGAACCATGCGCCGTCGCTGCAAGCGGCATCAGAGCCGTACTTTCGCGTTGGGCGCCTCTTCACCGGCTTCGCTGGCACCCGGGCAGGGCATGCGCTGGTGCGCGCGGCTGCACGCAACGGGTTTCTCGCCGAAGCGCTCTGCCAGTTCGGCACAGGGTCGTTCCGGCCCGGATCGATCAGCGCGCTGCGCAATGTGGCCGAGCGCATGTCATGGTTTGCTCCGCGGGCATAGCACGACGACGTCATCAGCCGGCCCGAGCTCTGCCGCATCGGACCTTGACACGGCCGCGCTCCACCGCGTCACCTTGATGCCGTGTCGCTTACCTGGGTGAGGTTCACGCCGGTGACGGTCACATGGGTGATCTTCGTGTGTGTTCACCCTGTGGGCCTCGTCGAGTGATGGGCCGGCGCCCCATACCTAAGGAGCCGATCGACCGTGATGATGACGTGATGATGAATAGATGTCGTGCATTGCGATCGTCCATGGGGCTCACGGCCGGTAGGTTCGTCGGTGGAACGGTGGCAGAGCGGACGAATGCACCCGCCTTGAAAGCGGACGAGTCGAAAGGCTCCGGGGGTTCGAATCCCCCCCGTTCCGCGCAATGCACCCGCGGTCGTCAGGCCGCGGGTGTTGTCGTTATAGGCACCTCTGTGCCCGAATGCGAACGGCGCTCGATCCACCGGCCAATGACGACCCAAAGTGTGCAAAATTCACACGCACCGAAGCCGTCTCGTGTGCTTATTATTCGCTCGTGAAAAACATTCATTCCCTCCCCTCTCGTCTTGTCGCCGCCCTCGCTGTCGGCGCATTGACGTTGGCCGCCTGCGGTGGCGGTGATGACGACTCCTCGTCTGACTCTGCTGCAGACGCACCTGCCGAGGCTCCTGCCGATGCGGGCGGCGCATGCCCGTGGGCCGCTGGTGAGGTTGACCTCGCCGGGTTCTTGGCCGAGCCGTGCTTCGCCGATCCGTACTCCGGCGACATGTTCCCGCTCGATCCGGGATACATCACCCTGTTGCCCGCTGCCCTCGCCACCGCTGGGCTCGATGCCGATCTCAATGCTCCCGGTCCGGTCACATTGTTCGTTCCCACCGATGCGGCGTTCAACACACTGCTTGAGCAGGTCGGTTGGACACTCGAGGAGCTTCTTGCTGATACAGAAGTGCTCACCGATGTGTTGAACCAGCATGTGGTCGCTGGAGATGTCAGCGCGACATCGGCGGTGTCGAGCGATGTGGAGATCACTGCATCCACCGGTGAAACCATGACGTTGTCCCTCGGTGACATGGGTGTCGGCGTGAAGTTCTGTGGTGATCAGATGGCCGACATCGTGCACATGGACATCGATGTCAGCAATGGCACCGTGCACATCATCGACACGGTTCTGCTGCCGTCACAGGGCTGCATGAACTGATCGACGATCTTCGCGTGATGTGATCTCGCGGTGGTGTGTCGTTGCCAGAGGTGACAGCACACCACCGCAGTTCGTTTCGGGGCACCGTTTATGCAGCGGCGCCTCGGGCGTAGTGCCCCGACTGCTGGCTGCCGTGTGATCCGAGCGTTCCTGTCACTGCTCTGTGGAGCCGTGGGTGCGCAAGGCGTGACCCTCGACTATGCCGTCCCTGAGATTGATAAGCCGTCTCTGAGATTGAGAACTCTCAGATGTCGAGGTCGAGGCCGAACAGGTCATGGAAACGACGGCGGTATTCGGCGTCATCCTCGCTGGCACCCAGAGCCACCCAGTCGGCGTCGGCCATCTGGTCGCGGCCATTGGCAATCTCGGCAGCGCCCCAACTGACGAGGTACCGCAACTGTGGATCGTCGGTCTCGATCGCGTGGCGCACAATCTGGGCGACCTCCAGCGGATCGGTCGCGTTCGGAATGCCAGTGCCGTAGAAGCCGAACATGCGTCGGTAGTGGGCGTCGTATGCGCCGGTGTCGTTCGGCGCGTCGATGTTCTTGGCGAAGATCGCCGATTTGGTCACCCCGGGTTCCACGATGGCCACGCGAATGCCGAACGGTGCCAACTCCATTGCCAT
>RFST01000087.1 GCA_009923855.1 Actinomycetota bacterium | reverse complement strand
ATGTGGACCGCATCGCCCGGCACACCTCAAGCCCCGACACCCCCGGCAGGCCGAGGTCGACCAAGACGATGTCAGGTTGGCGCGCGCCAAAGGCCACCAGCCCGGCTGCACCGTCGGCGGCCTCTACCACGTCGTATCCCTCGTCCTCCAACGCGAGGCGCAGGGCGAGGCGAATTGCATCATCGTCTTCGATGAACAGCACGGTGTGCATCACTACGAGTCTGCCATCCGGCCACCGCCCCGTCGGCAGCAGCACGACACGTCGCTGAGGAACTGTTACAAAAAACGCACACAGCGGGCACGGCCACGTCATACACCCCGGCCACTATGACACCTGTTCACGCTGCCCCGGTGAGGTGCCTTCCTCCCCCTGGCGCCTCACCGGCAGCGGTGGACAACATGACCTCAGAACCCACCACACGCACGGGTTATCCGATGGTCAGCCCCCACGCCGTCCGATCCCGGGCGGCGTGATGCGCTACAACATCTGCCATGGGTCCGCTGCGATCACCACGCCTCACGACCCGCGTGGCGTTGTTTTTCGGCCTGATTGCTCTCCTCGCCGGACTTGGCCTGACCACGGCGACATATTCGATCGCCCGAGACTCCCTGCTCGATCAGCGCGAATCGGCTGCGCGTTCCGATGCCTTCGACCGAGCTCTCGCCCTCCGCGACGCCTTTGAACAGTCCACCGTGTCGGAGACATTTTTGAACCTCGACATCGAACCAGGTGGCTTCGCAGTGCTCACCCGTCCCGAGATCGCCTATCTCGTGCAATATCCAGTCGAGACCTTTCCCGAGGCTCTCCGCGCATCGGTTGAGCGAGGACAGTCGGGACGTCAACAATTCGAATACGACGGCGAGCTGTACCTCGGTATTGGCATTCACATTGCCCAGTACGACACCGACTATCTCGAAGCGTTCCCGCTGGAGGAAACGGAGCGCACCCTGCGCGTGATCGTGATCTCACTACTGATCGGATCGGCGCTTGCGGCGCTCTTCGCCACCTTCTTCGGATTCACGACGAGCCGGGGCCTGCTGAGACCATTGACCCGTGTGGCCGACGCTGCCGGCGAGATCGCCGAAGGTGCTCTCGACGCACGCCTCGAACCCGCCGACGATCCCGAGCTCGACCGGTTGGTGCAATCGTTCAACGACATGGCAGATGCAGTGCAGACACGGATCGAACGCGAGGCCCGATTCTCATCTGATGTCAGCCACGAACTACGCACCCCGATCACGGCAATGACCGCAGCTGCAGAAGTGCTAGACGCCCGCCGAGCGGACCTGCCAGAACGCACCCGTCAAGCCCTTGATGTTCTGGTTGAGCAGGTTCGGCGATTCGATTCGATGGTGGTCGACCTCCTTGAACTCTCGCGCCTGGAGGCCGCCGTCGAGTCCGATGACCTCGACGAGTTCGATCTGGTCGATTGGCTCGGTCGCGCAGTGCAGCGTGCCCAAGAGGACCACGCCGTCAACGTCCACAGCGACCTTGGACCGCGTGTGCCGGTGCGCGTCGATCGGGTCCGTCTGGAACGCATTGTTGGCAACCTGCTACACAACGCGCAGGTGCATGCCGGCGGCGCAACCGCTGTGCGCATCACCGCCGGGGCGTCCCCAGCCCACGTCGGCATCGTCATCGACGATGCCGGGCCCGGTGTGGCCCCACATGAACGCGAACGGATCTTCGAGCGTTTCGCGCGGGGCAGTGCGGCACGTCATCGCATCGGCACGGGGCTCGGCCTTGCACTCGTTGCCGAGCACACCGCGGCGATTGGGGGCAACGTATCGGCCACCGATCGCCCCGGAGGAGGCGCGCGCTTCATCGTCGAACTGCCAATCCGCACCGGGAGATCCCAATGAGCCCGCGCACACGACACCGACATGTGGCTGCGGCCGTTGTGGTCACAATCGTTGCCGCCAGTGCCTGTGGCCTACCAGTTGACGAACGCGTGCAGCCCTTCGATGATGTGCCGTTCGATCTGACGGCCACCTCCACGACGACCACGACCACGCTGCCACCGCCTGAACCTGCTGCCACCACAACGGTGCCCCCTGCGGAGCTGATCACCACGACCACGCTGGTGCGCACCGAACCCACGGACATCTTCTTCGTTCTGCGTGGCTCGGGCGAACTGCAACGGGTGACAGTGTCGCTGCCGTCGCCGGTGTCGCGGCAGTTGTTGATCAACCAACTCGAGTCGGTACCCGATGGCACCGGCGACACCCTGCGCACCTCGGTGGCATCAGGCCTGCTCCGCGACTTCACCGTCGACCGTGGAGTGGCGAGCGTGGAGTTGTCGTCGGCAGCGTTGAACCGCCTCTCCAGCCTTCAACAACGTCGAGCCATCGCGCAGGTAGTGCTGACTCTGAGCTTGTTCACCACGCCCGAGGGCGGTATCGGACAAGTGATCCTGAACGCCGACGGTGAGCCACTGTCGGTGTTTGTGCCATCGCGGGGCGCCTCCAGCGAACCCGGCGAAGCACTTGCCTACAGCGACTTCGCAGTTCTCATCTCGGGCACACCTGCAACCACGACCACCTCACCACCGGTGACCTCATCCACCGTGCCCGTCTCAACCGCAGCTCCGACCACCACTGCCGACACCAGCAGCGCCACCACCGTGACAAGCACCCCTCCCTCGGCCGACACCACGACCGCTACGAGCTCAACGACATCAACCGCATCGACAACGCCGCCCGACACGGCCGATACCGAGTAACCCTCTATCGCTACTGGTACCGGCCAACCGTGATCCCGGCCACGATCAGTAACCGAGTCGTTCGACTCGATCGGGCCGCCGCTGCCAGTCGCGGTCAACCTTCACGCGCAGTTCGAGGTGTGCCCCCGGGGCCATCTGTTGACGCACTGCGGTGCCCACCTTCTTGAGCACCGCACCACCGCGGCCGATAACCATCGGCTTTTGCGACTCGCGTTCGACGATGATTTCGCACCGAACACGCGGCCACTCCCATTCGGTCACCCGCGTCGCAATCGAGTACGGAATCTCGTCGCCGAAGATTGCCAGCAGCTGTTCACGAACCAACTCGGCAACCCACTGGTCCGGAGCGATGTCGTGCACCGCGTCGGCGGGAAACAACCGAGGACCCTCAGGCAACATCGATTCCAGTACGGCCACGAATTCGGCAACACCATCGCCGGTGCGCGCCGACACCGGCACATAGGCCACCGCATCGAGTTCAGCTGCGGCCTGCAACTGGGCAAGGGTGCGCGCCGCATCGACTCGATCGATCTTGTTCACCGCGACCACGAGACGGCTGGAGTCGAGACGTGCTGCGACCCATCGGTCACCTCCGCCGAAGGGCGCGGTGGCGTCGATGACCAAGCAGTGAACATCGACATCATCAGATGACGACAACGCGGTCGCATTCACCCGTTCACCGAGAGCTGTGACCGGCTTGTGCAGGCCCGGAGTATCGACGAAGACAATCTGATTCTGCGCGGTATCGCGCACTCCCATCACCCGATGCCGCGTCGTCTGCGGCTTATCCGACACGATGCTGACCTTGCGCTCGCAGGCTGCGTTCACCAGCGACGATTTGCCGACATTCGGTCGGCCGAGCATGGCGACCAGCCCGCAGCGAATTTCTTCGTCGCCAGAGCTGCCGCCCTCGTCGCTGGGGTTCGCTGTGTCCACCACCCGAGTCTGCCACCGTGAACGGCTGCTCCGATGGCCGGCAGCACGACGCGATCTGGAATGCTGCGCTCATGAGCAAGCGCATCATCAACGGAGCAGACGAGTTGAAGTCACTGGTGGGTGAGCACCTGGGGTACAGCCCCTGGGTCGACATCACCCAGGAGCAGGTGAACATGTTCGCCGAGGCCACCGGTGACTTCCAATGGATCCACGTCGATGTCGAACGTGCCACAGCCGGCCCATTCGGAGCGCCGATCGCGCACGGCTATCTCACACTGTCGCTCGGGCCGATGCTGTACCCGCAGGTCGTCGAGATCCGTGGGTTCACGATGGGCGTCAACTACGGCACGAACAAGGTGCGCTTCATGTCGCCCGTGCCGGTGGGTTCGCGTCTGCGCCTCGGCGTCAAGATCCTCGACGTGGCCGATATCGCCGGCGGTGTGCAGAACACGCTCGAGTTCACCTTCGAGGTGGAAGGGGCTGCAAAGCCCAGCTGTGTCGCCGAAGTGGTGTTCCGCAGTTACGAGTGACGCCACCGAGCCGGCGACGACCTCATAACGGAAGGTCGCCGGTGGCGCGACGCGTTGAGCCGTCGTCGTTGTACGCGGCGATGGTGCGCTGTGCGATCCGCATCTGATGAATCTCGTCAGCACCGTCGGCGAAGCGCGCCCAACGCGCCTGCTGCAGCATGTGCGCCAGCGGGGTATCGGTCGAATATCCCAGGGCTCCATGCACCTGGATTGCACGGTCGATGATTCTCCAGAGGCTGTTCGCCACGAAGTGTTTCGCCATCGATACCACCGCGGTAAAATCCATGCCCTGTTCGATCTGGTAGGCCGCGTGCAGCACCATCAGCTTGCACTGGTACAACTCGACGGCTGAATCCGAAATCAGCCACTGGATGCCCTGTTTCTCGGCGAGCAAGGACCCATGGGAGTACCGCTCCATTGCCCGCGCCACCATCATGTCGAGCGCGGTCTCGGCTTGGCCGATCCAACGCATGCAATGCGCCAGTCGAGCCGGCCCCAACCGGTACTGACCCAAGAGATGGCCCTGACCCCGACCGCCCAGCATGTTGGCGGCCGGCACCCGCAGGTCCTCGAGGACGATCTCGCAATGGTTGTGACCACCCGACATCGTCGTGATGTCGCGCACATTCGACCACCCCTCCGACGGCAGGTCGACGATGAAACAACTATTCGCAGCCTGGGGAATCTCCGGGTCTTCCTCAGTGCGTGCGACCAAGAGCGCAAACTGTGCTCCACGAGCACCGGAAATAAACCACTTGTGCCCATTGATCACCCATTCGTCCCCATCGGGATACGCAAAGGTGCGAATCAACGTCGGGTCCGAACCGGCCACTTCGGGCTCAGTCATGGCGAAGCATGATCGGGCCGTGCCCTCGCACAGCGGTCGCAGGTACTTCTCCTTCTGCTCATCGGTTCCCCAGTGCAGCAACGTGTGCTGGTTACCTTCATCGGGCGCTTGAGCGTTAATCACGAACGGCCCGATGGGCACTTTGGCTGCTTCGGCTGACACCGCCGCCATCGCTGTCGGGCCGAGGCCCATACCGCCCCACTCGGCGGGCATATGCGGTAGCCACAGGCCGCGCTCGCCGCGGGCCTCAGCGCGCAGCCGCACGATGCAGTCCACCACCTGACGGCGCTCGCTCTGATCGACGCTCTCCCACTCGGGACGCACACGTTCATCCATGAATGCCCGGACACGCTCGCGTACATCATCCACTTCGGGCGGAAATGTGAAATCGATCATTCACCGAGTCTGTCGGGTGACCGATGCGCGCCGCGAGCCGGGTTCACCTAGCCTCTGGCGCGTGCCCGACGAGCAGCAGCCATGGGATCGCGATCAACTCCCCCAGGGGGACGAGAAGAAACAGGCGGTCCGCGCCATGTTCGACGCGATTGCGCCCCGCTACGATCTGGTGAATCGCATCATGACGTTCCGCCTAGACACACGTTGGCGGCGTCGCGCAGTGCGCGAACTTGGCCTGGCTCCGGGCTCCACTGTGTTGGACCTCGCCAGTGGCACCGGCGATCTGTGCATCGACCTGGCACGGGGCGGACTCACACCGGTGTCGGTTGACCTCAGTTTTGGCATGTTGAGCGCGGACCGCTCCGGCGCACCGCGAGTGCAGGCCGACATCTTGAGGCTGCCGGTGGGCGACGGAACGGTGGATGGTGTGACCTGTGGTTTTGCTCTCCGCAACCTGGTGGACCTGCCTGAATTCTTCGCCGAACTTGCGCGGGTGGTGCGCCCCGGCGGACGTATTGCCCTCCTCGATGTCGGGGTGCCCTCCAACCGGTTCATCGCATGGGGCAACAGCATCTATTTTGGACGCATCGTGCCGCGTATCGGCGGCCTGCTCTCGGACCCTGGGGCCTACCGCTACCTGCCGCGCAGCGTGAGCTACCTGCCCGAGCGCGGCGAACTCACGGCCATGTTGCGCGGCGCCGGATTCGGCGATGCGACCCACCACCAGTTGAGCGGTGGGCTCACCCAGTTACTCGTTGGAACACGCGACCGGTGACCACTTCACCTTCTCGACTGATCTCGACGACGTTCGATCTCACCGGCCACCCGCTCGGCGCCGCATCGCTTGTGGACATCGCCGCTGGTGACGGACTCCTCTTCGCCACGCCAGATCACGGGCTGGCCGCCTGGGGTGCAACGGCCACCACCACGGTCACGACAGCGCGGCACACCCTTACCGGCACCGACGGCGTCGCAATCGGCGCGATCGGCTTCCGACCCGCTGATGACCCGCTCACGATTCCTGAGGTGACGATACGCAGTGATTCCGAGGGACGTCGGTCGCTCGTTGTCGTGCGGACCCACGATGATCCGCGCGGATTACCAACCACCATCGCTGACGCCGTCGATGGCCGAGGTATTGCCAGCGCACCGAAACCGGCCACAAACGGCTACCGCATCAACGCCATGGTCGACACCGATCAGTACCTCGCCGCGGTGACGGCAGCGCGCGATGCAGTCCGTGCTGGCGATATCGACAAGGCCGTGATCGCACGGCCGGTGGAGATCACCGCCGATGACCCCATTGACGTGCATGCGGTTCTGCGCCGCCTCGAGACGGCGTTCGCCAACACATACCGCTTCTCCGTGAATGGCTTCATCGGAGCCTCACCCGAGCTGCTCGTCGAGGTTCGCGGCGACATCGTTCGGTCGCGTCCTCTTGCAGGAACAACTCGCACCACCGGGGACGACGCGCGCGACGCGGCTTTGGCCGCCGAGTTGCTCGCGAGCGAGAAGAATCGAGTGGAGCACCGCGCGGCCATGGAGATGGTGCGCGACACGCTTTTGCCCCACTGCTCCTATCTCGACTGGACCCCCGAACCCGACATCGTGAAAGTCGCCAACGTCCAACATCTCGCATCGTTCGCCGAGGGTCGCTTGTCATCGCCCGACACCCGCGTGGGCGATCTTCTTCTCGAACTGCAACCGACGCCCGCTGTGGGAGGTCATCCACGCGATGCAGCACTCGCACTCATTGAGGCCGTTGAGGGATTTACCCGGGGTCTCTACGGCGGCGCCGTGGGATGGGTCGATGCGACCGGCGACGGTGTCTGGGCGGTGTCATTGCGATGTGCGGAACTCTCCGACGACCGCCGTCGCGCCCGCGTGGTGGCTGGTGGCGGCATCGTGGCCGACAGCGAACCACGGGCCGAGCTGGCCGAGACCCAGGCCAAGATGCAGGCCATGCTGGCCGCTCTCGTGCGCCCCTGACCGCTCAGGCGAGGCGTTCGGCAACCGCGTCGACGATGCGCCGATGCACGTCAACGTTGCGTCGACGACTTGATCGCACCCTTGCTACCCACGGCCCGCGACGCCCCAGTTGAGCCTCAAGGCCAGCACGGTCGGCGATGTCGACGGTGGGGATGTGATGGGCCGCTGCCAGAGCCAGCACATCTGTTCCATGCGGCGTACCAAAGATCTGCTCGAATGCACGGTCGTCCAACTGTGACGCCTGCGGCAAGAACGAGAAGATGCCGCCGCCGTCGTTGTCGACCACCACGATGCGCACGTCGGCGCTGCGCTGGGTCAGGGCGACGAGCGCATTGGCGTCGTGCACGAACGCCACATCGCCAATCAGCACCACCACGG
>RFST01000086.1 GCA_009923855.1 Actinomycetota bacterium | reverse complement strand
TCGTTCGCGGAGTTGGCCCGCCAACAGCGCGGCGGTTGACAACTGTTGCGACGTTGCTCAGATGATGTTGAGCGCGTCAAGAAACGCTGCGGCAATTGCAGCGTCGCCATCAACCGCGCACATGTCGCGCCATGACGCCCGGGCAGTTCCCCAGATAACGAAGTCATGAGCACTGGAGGTGACCGTGCAGTCGGCGTCTCCTGATGGCGACGAGACCACGATGCCGTCGCCTACCCGAGCAATATCCCACGTGCCACCACCAGGCCCGGTGAGGTTAAGGCGGATCGCACCGTGAAGGTCGTTGTGGAGGTTTGGCTGCATCTTCGGCAGGCCGGTCAGCATCCAGCCGACAGCCGGCCCGACGAGCTCGTCGTCGGCTGCTGACACCGATCGTTCGATCGGACCGTGAGGCGCTAACAGGTCAACGCGTAGATGGCAGTAGTGGTCAAACGCGAAGGCATCCGCCAACTGATGTGTTGGGTATTCACCTAAGTCAGCGAGTGGGATCACCGCCGAGGCCGCGGGCTCGTCTTGCATTGCAGCGAATGCGGCGAGCGCCGCGTCACAGAACTGCAGGTATTCATCGAGCACCTGTTGGTTCGTCCACTCGGCACGCGCGTCGACGAGAAGATCCATCATCGCCTCAGCCGGCAGGTCGAGTGGTTCTTCCGGTGGCGGTGATGGCTGGATGATCTCGGCGTAGTTCGAACTCATATGCGCGACCAGATCGCGCACCGCCCATCCCGCGCACCCGCTGGGCATCGCCCACTCTTGGGGAGTGAGCGATTGCAGCACCTCTTTCACTTCAGCGATGCTGCGACCTACCGAGACAACCGCCTCGTATGACATTTGGTTCCCCTTGGAGAGATCAGTAGGGCATGGTGCCGCCATCGACGGCGAAGAGGCATCCCGTGAGGTTCGCTGCGGCATCCGAGGCGAACATCACCGCGGCGGCAGCAACCACCGTGTTGAGTGCCTGAATCGCTGACTCCTGGGAGAACAGTTCGAGCATGGCCTCGTAGCTGGGCAGACCCATCATCTCAGCCGATGCCGGGCCGGTCTCACGCACGATGTCGGTCTCGATCAGACCCGGCAGCAGGGCGTTCACAGTGATGCCGAGCGTGCCGACCTCTTGGGCGGCAGACTTCACGAGGCCGTTGACCGCATGCTTGGTGGCGACGTAGCCGGGGATGCCGGGCTTGCCGAGCTTGCCCTCCACCGACGAGGTCACCAAGATGCGACCCGTCTCGCGCGGGATCATGTGCTGGAGGGCGCGCCGCATCGACCAGAACACGCTGTTCAGGTTCCAGTCGATTTCAAGAGCCCACTCCGCATCGCTCATCTGTGCAACCGGTGCGGTCTCACGCACACCACCCGAGTTGCAGCACATGATGTCGAGCTTGCCGAACCGTTCGACGGCGAAGTCGACGATCCCTTCGTTGGTCTCCTTGGTGGAGGCATCACCGGCGAAGAACGCGATGTTGTCTCCACCGCCCATCTCGGCGAGTGCCTGCTCGCCCTTGGCGGCATCGCGACCATTGACCACGACCTGTGCCCCCTCGCGGAGGAACGCCTCGGCCATTGCGCGGCCGATGGAGCGCGTGCCGCCGGTGATTGCGGCGACCTTACCTTCGAGCTTTCCCATGTCTGTTCCCCCTGTCAGTACGGCGCAGTGCCGCCGTCGATCGAGATCATTCCGCCGGTCATGCCGGCGCCAGCTTCAGAGACCAGCAGCGATGCAACCATCGCGCAGTCCTCCACGGTGACGAGACGCTTCGTCGCGGACTCTTGGGCGAACCATCCGAGGAGATCCTCGTAGGTCATGCCGAGTGACTCGGCGGCCTCCGGCCCGGACTCGCGCATCATCGGGGTATCCATAGCCCCGGCGCACAAGGCGTTCACCGTGATGCCGAGTGTGCCGACCTCGCGGGCGACGGTCTTGGTGAGAGCGTTCACCGCGTGTTTCGGTGCGACGTACGCAGCCAGACCTGGCTTACCCACCTTGCCTTCCACCGACGAGATGTAGATGATGCGGCCATAGTTCTGCGGGATCATGTGCCCGAGTGCGGCGCGGGTCAGCCAGAACGAACTCCAGAAGTTCACGTTCATGCCGAATTCCATCGCGTCGTCGGACAGTTCGGCGACGGGCGCATTGTCTTTGGAACCACCGGCGCAGTTGACCAAGATGTCGATCTTGCCGTAGCGGGCCACCGTCTGGGCGATGAGGTCTTCACAGTGGGCCTTGTCGGTGCCGTCACCTTGGATATAGGCAGCGCGATCACCGATGTTCAATTCGGCGAGCGCGCTGTCGCCCTTCTCGGCGCGACGGCCACTCAGCATGAGTGACGCACCATCGTTCGCGAACGCTTGGGCTATGGCGAGCCCGACGCCGCTCGTTCCGCCGCAGATCGCTGCGACCTGACCGGACAGTTCTCCCATCAGCAGACCCCCTTGTGATCATGGCCGGCGCGCATCGCCAGCGAACAGACCATAGTGCAGTGAACCGGTACCTCGGAAAGCCCAACAGCGTGGGCTCACCCGATGTGTTCTGTGAACATCTCCTTGGCGGTCGGGTAGTCAGCTTTGCCGGTTGGCGTGCGCGGAACCCGATCGACGAGGGCGATCTGGCGGGGCAGTTTGTACGACGACAGCCGCGTGCGCACCTCCGCCAGAATCGCGTCGGCATCGGTGACACCCGGTGTGTCCAAAGAGGCCACCGCTGCCACGCGTTGACCAAACCGTTCATCCTCGACGCCAAACACCAAGCAGTCGACCACGCCGGGGTGTTCCTTGATGGCCTCTTCGACCTCTTCGGGATACACCTTTTCGCCGCCGGTGTTGATGCACTGCGAGGAACGACCGAGCAGTTCGATCGTGCCGTCGGCGGCGACGGTGGCGAGATCACCGGGGAAGGACCAGCGCACCCCATCGATGGTGCGGAACGTGCGCGCCGATTTCTCCTCGTCCTTGTAGTAGCCGAGCGGAATCACTCCGCCGGCCGCGACCATGCCGACCTTGCCCGACCCTGGTTCCACCTCATTGTCGTCGTCGTCGAAGACCTTGGTGGTGGGCTGCGAACCGAATTTCCCGGTGGAGCCCTCCATGCCCTTCATCGTGATCGACATGCCCATGGAGCCCTCGGTGGACCCGAGGACGTCAACGAGCGCTGTGGTCGGCCAGTACTCAAGCAGTTCATTCTTCGTCTCGGTGGAGAACATCGCTCCCGACGAGATGACAACGCCCAACGAGGACATGTCGGGCACCGTTCCCGCGGCCAACATCTCATCCAGCCGGCGCAGCAGCGGTTTGGCGAACGCGTCACCGACGATGACCAGCAGGCGCACTCCTTCACGCTCGATAGTCGTCACGATGTCGTCGGCATCGAAACTGCGCTGCGCCGACAGCACCGAGGTGCCACCGAACAGGTGCGGGGCCATCAATCCGATCCAGACGCCGGTGCCGTGCATGAGCGGTGGTCCTGACATGGCCACCATCGGCGTGCCGTCAGCCCAGAGCTGCTGAGCCTTTGCCGCTGCAGCATCAGGTCCGGCGATGTTGTCGATGCCAAACATCGACGGGAAGGTCAACAAGAACTGGCCGCAGAAGTTGCCGATCTCATACATCACGCCCTTGGGCATGCCGGTGGTGCCACCGGTGTAGAGCATGTAGGTGTCGCCCTCATCGCGGGAAATACGCGCTGCTGGGGTGGATGCCGCGAGCGCGTCCTCGTAGAGATCGAAGCCATCGATCGGGTTGCCGTCGTCCACAACCTGGATCGCGAGGCGCAATTTCGGTAACCGATCACGAATTCGGGCGATGCGATCACCGAGGCTCGAATGAAACACGATGGCCTCGGCGTCGGCGTTCTCCAGCAGGTAGTGCAGTTCGTCATCGAGGTAGCGGTAGTTCACGTTCACCGGCACCGCGCGGATCTTCAAGGCTGCAAACTGGGTCTCGGCGTACTCGGGGCAGTTGTACATGAACATGCCCACCTTTGAATCCGGTCCGAGACCCGCGTCGAGAAGGACCCGGGCAAGCCGGGCGGAGCGATCGTCGTAGTCGCCCCATTGCACGCGGCGGTCGCCCTGAACGATCGCATCGCGTTCAGGCACAGCGTCGGCAATCGACTCCCAGATCGTGGCGAAATGTGTCTCCATCGGAACCCCCCGGTTGTGTGACGTGGACCACAAGTGTCGTCGGGGGTGTCGCTATGTGCAAGTCCGAGCCGGCGTCAGCTACCGGCAAGCAGCGCGGTGGCAGCTCCGACACCGGATGCGCCCATCGGCGCGTCCATGCGGTGGAGGGCTGTCTCGATGGCACCGAGTACCGCAAGCACCGTGGCGGCGCTTACATGCCCCATATGTCCGATGCGGAACGATGCGCCATCGGCAGCGCCGATACCGAGGCCAAGAGTGACGCCGAGGGACTCGCGGCAGATGCGCATCACCTCGGCGGCGTCGATGTCGCCGGTGGTGATCGACGTGACCGAATGAGATCGATGGGCGGCATCGCGGGCAACGAAACCCAACCCCCCCGGTGTTGACCATGCCGTCACCGCGGCGCGCACCGCATCGGCGAGGCGCTCATGTCGTTGCCACCGGGCATCAAGGCCCTCTTCAGCGATCATGCGCAGTGCCTCGCGCATTCCGAAAAGATGCGAGACAGGTGGTGTGCCACAGAACCGCAAGTAGTAGGGCCCGTCTTCGGTGCGATAGGTCCAATCCCAATACCGGGTGCGCAGATCAGCAGTGGTGTGAGCCTGTCGTGCGCGGTCACCAGCCCACACGAGCGCCAAGCCGGGGGGCACCATCATGCCCTTCTGGCTGGCAGCGACGGTCACATCGACACCCCATGCATCCATCTCGAAGCGCTCACATCCCATCGATGCGATGCAGTCGACCATGAACAGGGCCGGGTGGCCTGCAGCGTCGATTGCTGCACGGATCGCCGGAATGTCGTTTCGGACAGACGTGGCGGTGTCGACGTGCACCGTGAGGACGGCAGCGATGTCGTGAGCGGTGTCGGCTCGCAGGTGCGCCTCAACCGCTGCCGGGTTGACCGAGGATCCCCACTCGGCGGTGATGGTGTCCACTCGCAAACCGTTGAACTCGGCCATCTCGCCCCACAGCCCTGCGAATCGGCCGCAGTCGAGGACCAGAACCCGGTCGCCGCGCGACAGCGTGTTCGCGATGGCCATTTCCCAGCCCGCATGCCCGTTGCCGATCGGTACAAACGCCCGGCTCGTCGTGCCCGCGATTGCGGGAAGGGCATCGAAGACCTCGTCGATGACCTCGGTGAGATCGCCGGCGTAGATATCGGGCATCGCGCGGTGCATGGCGCCGAGCACTCGCTCAGGGATGATGCTCGGTCCCGGAATAGCAACGATCTCCGGCCCGGCTGTGAGCGACATATCCACGATGTTGGAGTCTGTCATGGCATCACAGCGACGCCACGGCGGTGAGGGTGCTGGCCAGCCGGGTCAGTGCGCCCGCGGTGCGATCTCCCCACCAGAACAGATCTTGGCCATCGACACGAACGCAAGGAGCCACATCGGTGAGTTCATCAAGATGCGTATCGGTGAAGACGTAGGGCTCGGACGGAATTAATACGACGTCAGGTTTCTTGGTGGCCATCTCGGCAATAGTCACCTCGGGATAGTTCACATCGGCGTCGGCGAACACGTTGTGTACACCGAGCGCCGCAAGGAGGTCCGAGCCGTAGGTGCGTGCTCCAATGGTCATCCACGGACGTCGCCAGATCGGCACTATGGCCCGCAGGTCGACGACGGGGGTGGGCGGTGAGATTGGAGCCGGAGCGGGTAGGCCAATAGCGGTGGCGAGAGTGGTCATCTCGTCATTGAGCGTGGTGAACGCGTTCACGTCGAGCACAACAAGTTCGATGCCGGCCGCGGCGAGCGCATCGGCATCGGGGCGACGATTCTCATGCCGATCGAGCACCACTAGGTCAGGCGCGAGAGCGATGATGGCGTCGATGTCGGGATTCTTCGTGCCCCCGACGTGGACGAGGTCGGGGCGTTCGCAGTAGCGGGTGCATGCCATCGGCGTCACGCCCCACGCCGACAATGTCTCCGTGGCTGACGGCACGAGGCTCACCACACGGGGGCTCGCGTTAGCCGTCATAGCCACAAACTAAGGGGGTGGCTCAACTCGCAGGCGAGTTGAGCCACGGACATGTAGGACAATCGTTGGTTAGTGCATCTCCGGCACAGCGGGCGGCAAAGGCCCGTTCAGAAGCCGACCAATCGGGCTTCGACGGATGACCCATCGGTAGGAGATGAACAAAACGATGGAGATCGCCGCGACGATTGCCCCGACCTCCACCAGAGCCGGCCACGACACCGATCGTGCCCAGCGCTGGGCAACGATGACAAGTGGCAGGTGAGCGAGGTACATCCAGTACGACGCATCTGATAGCCATCGCACCCATCGGCGTGGCCGCGAGAACATGAGCGCGCCGAGCCCAAGCATGCCAATGCCCATCGTCCAGCAGAATGCGGTCTGGGCGACCGCTGTGACAACGGCAGATGGGTTATTGCCATACACGCTTGAGTCGATCGCGACTGGAAACAAGCCCAACATGGCAATAGGGACCGCGATTGCTCCCCGTGACGAAATTCGATCGAGAGCGAGACCTCGTCGACCCTCGGGAGTGAATAGTTGGGTCCCCAACCAGAAGTAGACCCCGTAGTACGCGAGGACATGCCATGCCGGGATGATGCCGGTTGAGGTGTCAGGGCCGATCCCATACATGCGGGCTTGTAGGACGGTGGCGAGAACACCGGCAATACCGATAGAGATGGGTATCGGCAGGCGGGAGATACCGATCCGGCGTGTGGCAAGCAGTGCTGTCAGATACACGATGACGATGATGTAGAGCTGCCAAAGGAACCACAGATGATGCAGACCTGTATCCCATGGTTCGATCGCGAAGTCGTCGCTCCCGCTGTTAGTTCGGCCGAGAGCGTCGGCGAGAGCGGGTGGGATCTCGGACCCGGAACCGAACCAGTCGACTAAATCCCATTGGTATCCCTCGCCGTCGCGTGGGACTGCCCTGAGGACATCTCCCAATCCAATGGTGTTTGCGATGTAGGTCGCTGCCTCTGGATTGCCGACGAAAACAGCCGTTGTGAGTGCAGTTCCGCCATCGGGATCGATGTATGCCAGGTCGGCACCTCCAGCGTGCAGAGATTCAAGAACGTCGACGTCGCCAAATATGGCGGCGAGGATGCTCGGGGTCGAATCGTCTGAACTGATCTCGTTGGGGTCGGCACCATCTTGAATTGCTTCTGACACAGCGGTGGCATCGCCACTGATCACGCCAGCCCACACAGAGGACTCCGGGTCGGCTGCTGCCCATCCCCATGTCAGGGTTGTGATCGGCACGATGGTGAACGCCCCCAAAGCCAGGGGACCGAGAATCCGGCGCGTTCGATGAGATATGACAGCTGAGGTACCGCGTCGGAACACCAGCAGTGCAGTGAAGTACCCGCTGATCGTGAAGAACAGGGGCATCCGGAACGCATGGATGATCGAGACCAGATACTCCGCAACATCGCTGGTTCCTGTGTCGCGTACTCCCCAGCCACTGTCGAAGTGGGCCAAGGCGCCGTGGAGCACGATGCCGAGGAGCATTGCGAAGGCACGCACTGCGTCGAGATGATGGCGACGACGAACGGGCACCGCATCGACATCCGTAGGTGGAGTGGTGACATCTTTGGCGTCGGACGCGGTATCCGATTCCATGGCGCAACCTTGACATGACTAGTGGTTTGGGTCAAACGCACCATGTTCCACGTCGTAGCCTGCCGCCATGCG
>RFST01000085.1 GCA_009923855.1 Actinomycetota bacterium | reverse complement strand
AAATGGCCCGACGCAAAATAGGCCATATCGGTGGAGCACAGACCAATCGGCATGACTGTGGCGCCGGCGGCGTGAGCTCCCGCCTCCATGGCCCGGGCCAACTCGGGTGAGGAGGGGCGCATGTCGTGGCCTACGGTGTTCGACGTGTCACGTCACTGCTCTCGCCCCACCTGCTCCGAGCCAGCCGTTGCCACGTTCGAGTATGACTACGGCGAAGCGCAGGTGCGGATCGGCCGTTTGAGCCCTCAGCGCGAGCCCCACGCCTACGACCTGTGCGATCGCCATGCTGCGCGATTGTCGGCGCCGCAGGGGTGGCAGGTGATCGATCTGCGCCGCCCCGAGGTGGGCTGGCGCATCGCTGTCTGAGTCCGCCATGTCGATGATGGGCGGCGCATTCCCGCGCGCGGGTGCACCGGTTCCCATTGGTCAAGCAGTCGCTGTCTGGGCAATCGCGTGGAGCCTGGGGGGCATCGTTGGCGGTCAGATCGTGCTGGCCGCATCGGGTACCGCAGCGGGTGATGATCTCGGCACGGTGACATTGGCCGCGTTGGCGGCGGTGTCGTGGACGGCGTTCATCGTCGCCATTGCTCTGGTTTCTCGCATGTCGGCCATATCGGTGGGAGCGGTTGTTGGTGCCGGCATGCGACCAATTGACCTCATCGGTGTACCCATCGGGGTAGCCGCTCAGTTTGTGATCGTTCCAGTGCTGTATGTCGGGTTGCGGCGGATTGCCCCTGATGCGTTCGCTGGTGACGATGTGGAACGCAACGCCCGTGAACTTCTCGATGCTGCCGACGGTTGGCGCGTGGTGTTGTTGGTGGTCGTGGTCGTCGTCGGTGCGCCGATCGTGGAGGAACTCGTGTACCGCGGCCTCATCCAACGTGCCGCTGTGGCTCGTTTCGGAATCGTGGCTGGGGTGGCTGGTTCGAGTGTTTTCTTTGGGGCCATTCACCTGCGCCCGGTTGAGTTGCCGGGCTTGATCGTTGCAGGAGCGGTATTCGGCGTGCTGGCCGCACGTACCGACCGCCTGGGGCCGGCGATCACGGCGCATATGGGTTTCAACGCCGCGGGGCTTGTCGCGCTGGCGTGGTGAGTGCCTGGCTGCGTGAACGATGGGATCCAGCGCATCGCTCGTGCCAGACTGATTGGCGATGTCGGACCACAACCTGATGGATGCGGACGTGGGTGCCGATGGTGACTCGCTGGACGTCACCAGCGATGTCGCAGCATCCGAGGATCGGCCCAGTTGGGGTGCGGCGATCGTCTGCTGGGGTCCGGTAGCGCGGGTTCGCGCGTGGTTCAACTCCCCGTGGGATCGCGATCGAGTTTGGCGTTTCGGGTTCACATCGTTCGCGCTGGTCGTCACCACCACGGTGATGATGAACGTGGTCCATTTCAACCCGCTCAGTCCCGGCGCCGATCTGATCTTTGATGACAACACGCCGACCGGTGGCGACTTCGGTGCCCACGTCTGGGGCCCAGCGTTCTTGCGTGACCATCTGCTGCCCGACCTGCGATTGAACGGCTGGTCGATGGATTGGTACGCGGGTATGCCGGCGTACCGCTTCTACATGGTGCTGCCGGCTCTCGCGATGGTTCTGGTCGACATCGTTCTGCCCTACGGGGTGGCGATGAAGTTTGTGGCGGTGCTGGGGCTGATCACCTTGCCGGCCTGCTGTTGGGCGTTCGGTCGCTTGGCCCGCTTCGCGCACCCCCTCCCGGAGATGTTCGCGTTCGCGGGTCTGGCGTTCGTGCTCGATGAGAGCTTCACCATCTACGGCGGAAACCTGAAGTCGACCATGGCAGGTGAGTTCTCGTTCTCGCTGTCGCTGTCGCTCGCTGTGGTGGCGCTCGGTGTGCTGGCGCGTGGGCTGGAGACAGGCCGTTATCGGGTGTGGGCGGCGGTGCTCATCGCTGCTGCAGCGGTGTCGCACGGCATCGTGTTGATCTTCATCGCGGTGGCCGCAGTGGTGTTCTGCCTGGTGTGGTGGGATCGCACGCGTGCGGTGTACGCGCTGACGGTGGGCGTGACGTCGGTGCTGTTACTGGCATGGTGGGTGGGGCCGTTCCTGTTCGATCACGAATTCATGACCGACATGAAGTACGGCCCGCGGCCCGAGGGCGCCGAGGACTCGTTCTGGGACATGTTCTTCCCGCTGACTGCCCCGCTCGATTTCGTGATCACCGCTCTGGCGGTGGTGGGAGCGGCCTGGTGCGTGTTGCGCCGGAATCTTCACGGTGCTGCGCTCACGCTCACCGGGCTGGTGTTCGTCGCCGGCGTGTACCTCGCGCGCGACAGCCTGCCGGTCATCGGTCTGCTCTGGAATCCACGTCTGCTGCCATTCGTTTATCTGGTGCGGTACCTGCTGATGATGGTCGGTGCCTATGCGGTGATGCTGGTTGTGTGGAACGCCATTCGCGGGCGGGTGGCCACCAATCCGGTGGGTGCTCGTGTGGGCACCGGCTTCGGTGCTTTGGGAGCCCTGGGTGTGCTGGTGGTGCTGGGTTTCATGTTCCAGGTGCTGCCCTTTGGTGGCATCACCACCCACAACGGCCAGAACGTCTACGGATGGGGCCCGTTCACGGCAACCTCGACAAACGTTCGTGCCTCCG
The DNA here is from genome assembly GCA_009923855.1 of Actinomycetota bacterium. Taxonomy (GTDB): domain Bacteria; phylum Actinomycetota; class Acidimicrobiia; order Acidimicrobiales; family Ilumatobacteraceae; genus Casp-actino5. The sequence goes on along the minus strand of RFST01000085.1, from coordinate 5,237 downwards.
GTGACGGATGGGCGCGGTACAACTTCACGGGCTACGAGGGCCGTGATGCCTATCCGGAGTATCACGCGATCGTGTCGACGATGGCCGGCTTGGGCACCGACCCTGACCACGGTTGCGGCCGGGCGCTGTGGGAGAACAGTCCCGATAACGGCCAATACGGCACCACCATGTCGTTGATGCTGCTGCCGTTCTGGACCGACGGCTGTATCGGATCGATGGAGGCGGTGTACTTCGAAGCATCGGGGACGACGCCGTATTCGTTCTTGGCCACCGCGGCGATGTCGAAACAGTCATCGAATCCGGTGCGTGAGTTGCGCTATGTCGACAATGACGCCGAGGTCGGGGTGCGCCACCTGCGAGATCTCGGCGTGCGGTACGCAATGGTGCGCACCGACGAGGCCAAAGCCGAAGCAGGAGCTCAACCCGATCTGGTGTTGGTGGCTGTGTCGGGGCCGTGGGAAGTGTACGAGGTGGTCGACACCGCCATCGTCGTGCCGCTGAGCGTTCAACCGGTCGTGGTCGCCGACCGATCGGGCGACCAACGAGAACGGCATCTCGAGTTGGGCACATCGTGGTTCCAGAACCCGCAGGACTGGGCTGCCTTGCCGGCCGACGATGGCCCCGCGGAGTGGCAGCGCATCGAGGCAGCCATCGACATGACGCGACGGATCGGCACGCCAGACGAGCCGGGCCGACGCGTGGACATCGTGGTGCCCGCCGCCAACACACCGATCACGCCGGTTGCTCTCGATCCGGTGACGGTCAGCGATGTCGTCATCGACCAGGACGCGGTGAGTTTCACCGTGGATCGCACGGGAGTGCCGGTGCTAGTGCGGGTGAGCTACTTCCCGAATTGGTCGGTGACGGGTGCCGATGCGGTGTACCGCGCGGCCCCCAATTTCATGGTGGTGGTGCCGACCGACAACGTGGTGCGGCTGCAGTACGACCGTGCGGGCGTCGACCATCTCTCGTGGCTTGCCACCCTTGGCGGGGTTCTACTGTGCATCTATTGGCGTCGCCGGGGTGATGTCGTGCATCTCGATGATGTGCCGGTGTCATTGCGTCGTGCGCGGTTGCTGGCGGCTGCCGGAACCGATGGGGTGTGAGCCATCGCTAGCCTTCGGCTGGTGAGCGCGCTCGACACCATCGTCAAGGCCTACGACATCCGCGGCACGGTCGGCGACCAGCTTGATGTCGAGGTGGCTCATGCCTTGGGTGTGGGCGTCGCGGAACTGGTTCGAGATGCCGAACCAGCGACGACGGGCATCATCGTCGGCCGCGATATGCGCCCGAGCGGGGTGGAACTCGCGGCGGCGTTCTGTGACGGCGTGCAGGCGATGGGGCTCAACATCGTCGACATCGGGCTGGCCTCGACCGATCTCGTGTATTTCGCCTCCGGTCGCATGTCGATGCCGGCGGTTGTGTTCACCGCATCGCACAACCCAGCCCAGTACAACGGGATGAAGATGTGCCTGTCGCAGGCTCGACCCGTGGGTCTCGACTCGGGTCTCGACCGGGTGCGCGATGTCGCCGCAGATGTGATGGCTGGTCGCGGCCCCGCGCCGGTGGCGGTGCGCGGGTCGCTGTCGAGCGCCACGATGCTCGACCCCTTTGTCGACCATGTCCTGAGCTTCGTCGACCAGTCGGCGTTGCGCCCCATGAAGGTGGTGGCTGATACGGCCAACGGCATGGGTGGTCTGGTGGTTCCTGCGGTCTTTGAACGGCTGGCGATGATCGAGCTCGAGGTCATGTACGGAGAGCTCGATGGAACATTTCCGAACCACCCGGCCGATCCGCTGCAGCCGGCGAATCAGCGCGATCTGCGTGCCCGCGTGGTCGCCGGCGGGTTCGACGTGGGGCTGGCATTCGACGGTGACGCCGATCGGGTGTTCATCGTCGATGAGACCGGGGCCGGCCTGAGCGGATCGACGACCACGGCGATCCTGGCGGCCGCGGTTCTGCGCGATCATCCCGGCGCAACCGTGTTGCACAACCTGATCTGTTCACGGTCGGTGCCCGAGACCATCACCGCTCATGGCGGCGTGCCGGTCCGCACCCGTGTGGGGCACTCGTTCATCAAGGCGCAGATGGCATCGACCGGTGCGGTCTTCGGCGGCGAGCATTCGGCGCACTACTACTTCGCCGATAACTTCCGCGCGGATTCTGGCCTGATCGCGTCGATGATGATGTTGGGTGAGATGTCGCGCGCCGGTGTGCCCCTGTCCCAGTTGCGAGCCGGCTTCGAGCACTACGTGGCCTCGGGTGAGATCAACACCGAGGTGGACGACCCGGCTGAGGTCATCGAACGGGTGCGGGCCACATTCTCCGACTTCGACCTCGACGACCTCGACGGGCTTACCGTGAACGCGGGCGACTGGTGGTTCAACCTCCGTCCGTCGAATACCGAGCCACTGTTGCGACTGAACCTCGAGGCAGCCGACGCCGCCGCATGTGAGCAGCGCGTGGCGCAGGTTTTGGCCATCATCTGCGACTGAGGGCGTGGTCGTCGAAGGTGACGCTGGCAGCACCGAACGTGGCACACTGTGTGCAGCGATACCGGCCATGGCTGGCATCACGTCGTCGTCACATCGTCCGCGGAGGCACACATGGCAATTCCCGAGCAACTTCTTGAGATCCTGGTGTGCCCCGAGGACAAGGGTCCGCTTAGCTACATCGAGTCGGAACAACTGCTGTTCAACCCCCGTCTTCGCCGCACCTATCCCGTCGTCGATGACATTCCGGTGCTCCTGGTAGAAGAGTCGAGCACGGTTGACGATGCCGAGGCCGCGCGACTCAGCGGCATCGGCGCCGACTGACGCGCCAAGAGGTATCGGCCGATTCAGCCGCTGCTCTGGTTAGCCTGATCCGCGTACGGGCTGTTCCGTGTGGTGCCAGTAGGCCCCGGCTCGTCGTCACATTCCCGGTGTCGCCGTGGCGGCACCGCCGACGACGAGGAGTCCCGATGACCATCTCCGAGAGCCGAATTTCCGCCGATCGCGACTTCCGAGTTGCTGACTTGTCCCTCGCGCCGTTCGGGCGCAAGGAGATGCTCCTCGCCGAGCATGAAATGCCCGGGCTCATGGCGATCCGCCGTGAGTACGGTGCGGCCAAACCCCTCGCAGGTGCCCGCATCTCGGGTTCGCTCCACATGACGGTGCAGACCGCGGTGCTGATCGAGACCCTCACCGAGTTGGGCGCCGAAGTGCGGTGGGCATCGTGCAACATCTTCTCCACTCAGGACCACGCTGCGGCGGCGGTCGTGGTGGGCCCGAACGGCACCGCCGAGAACCCCCAGGGTGTGCCGGTGTTCGCGTGGAAGGGCGAAACGCTCGAGGAGTACTGGTGGTGCACCGAGCAGATGATGACCTGGGACGGCCATGACGGCCCCAACATGATTCTCGACGACGGTGGTGACGCAACCCTGCTGTTGCACAAGGGTGTGGAGTACGAAGCCTCTGGCGAGGTGCCCGACCCGACCGAGGCCGACAATGCCGAATTGGCCATTGTGCTGGGTCTGTTGCAGCGCGGCCTGAAGACCGATCCCACCAAGTGGACGCGCATGGCATCTGGCATCCGCGGTGTCACTGAGGAGACCACCACCGGCGTGAAGCGTCTGTACAAGATGGCCGCTGAGGGATCGTTGTTGTTCCCGGCGATCAACGTGAACGACTCGGTCACCAAGTCGAAGTTCGACAATCTCTACGGATGCCGCCATTCGCTCGTCGATGCGATCTCCCGCGCCACCGACGTGATGCTCGGCGGCAAGTTGGCCGTGGTGGCCGGCTACGGCGATGTGGGCAAGGGTTGCGTGCAGTCGCTGCGCGGGCAGGGTGCGCGGGTCGTGGTGACCGAGATCGACCCGATCAACGCCTTGCAGGCGGTGATGGAGGGTCTCGAGGTTGTCACCATGGACGACATCGTCGATCGCGCCGACCTGTTCGTGACCGCGACCGGCAACGCCGACATCGTGACCGTCGATCACATGCACCAGATGAAGCACAACGCGATCGTGTGCAATATCGGCCACTTCGATAACGAGATCGACATGGCGGGTCTGGCCCGCTCCGGTGCGGAGCGCGATGAACTGAAGCCGGGCACGGACGTGTGGCGGTTCCCCGACGGCCACCAGGTCATCGTGTTGGCCGAGGGGCGTCTGGTGAACCTCGGATGTGCCACGGGCCATCCAAGTTTCGTGATGAGTTGCTCGTTCTCGAACCAGGTGATCGCCCAGATCGAGATGTTCAACCACATCGACCGCTATCCGCTCGGTGTCCACGTGTTGCCTAAGCACCTCGATGAGAAGGTGGCACGTCTGCATCTCGATGCGCTCGGTGTCCGCTTGACGCGGTTGAACGATGAGCAGGCCGATTATCTGGGTATCGAGCCTGAGGGCCCGTTCAAACCCGAGCACTATCGCTACTGAGCAGCACCCCTGAAGGGGCGGCGCCGGCACTGTCACACCCCTGCGTCACGATCGGGGTATGACAGAGGTCGCTGCACACATCATCTCCCACGCCGACGCCGGTTCCTTCCCCGGCAATCGCCACGGCCGATTCCCGGGTCAACATCGGTGGGCTGCATGGTGTGGTCGCGTGGGGGCGGTCGCGGCCGATGTGGTGTTCGGCGTCCGGTGCGCCGGTTGCGATCAGCCGGGTGCTGCGGTGTGCCCCACCTGTCGGGCGGCGTTGATCGCCGGTCGTGGCAGCGTGCATGTCGGTGCTGGGGTGCGCGTGCTGATCGCCACCGAGTACCGCGGTCGCGCGGCAGCGGTGGTGCGTGCAGTGAAGTACCGCAATCGGCGCGCGGCGGTGCGTCACCTCGGTGGTCTGCTCGCCCGTCGGGTCATGGCCACCGGCCAGGTGCCCGACGTCGTCACCTGGGCTCCCACCACGGTCGAACGTCGGCAGCTGCGTGGGTTCGATCATGCCGAGTTGATCGCTCGGGCCACCGCGCGGGCACTCGGTGTGCCCTGTGTACGCCTTCTGCGCCGCGTCGACGATGCCGGCCCACAGGTCGGTCGCGGACGGGCACAACGCCTCGCTGCTCCAGCGTTTGCTGCACGGCGCACCGGCGTGGGCAGCGTGTTGCTGGTCGATGACGTGGTCACCACCGGGGCCACGTTGGCCGCAGCGAGTGGTGCCTTGCGCACCGCAGGGGTCCACACCGTGGTGCCGGCGGCACTCGCGGGCACACCGCCGCCGCGACATTCACGACCCCATCGACTAGCCCTTGTGGCC
>RFST01000084.1 GCA_009923855.1 Actinomycetota bacterium | reverse complement strand
GTGCAAGGTGCCGCGGCTCGCAACCACTGCCACGGCCACCAGCGGCGACAGCGCAACGGCCATTGCGAATGGTCCGGTGGTGGTGATTCCCACCCACGCGATCACCACAGTGGCCACGATGCGCACCACACCGTCGGCGCCAACGACAAATGCGAAGGATCCGAATTCTCCGGTACCCGAACAGATCCCTCGTGTGAGGTGCATGGGCGCGTACGCGCAGAATGCCACCACCAAGGCGGCGAGCATCGCCCAGCTGCCATCGAAGTACGCACCCACTGCCCACGGGCTCGACGCCAAGATGATTGCGGAGACCACGACGGCCAGCACCGAGGCCATGATCACGGCTTTCACCACCACCGGGCGACCGCCCTCGCCGACTGCGGTCCGATGTGCGAGCGCCCGGCCCAGTTCCTGTTCGATCGGCAAGAAGAAACCCGGTGCCAGGGCGAACATCGCAAACCACAGCGCCGCAATGGGAGCGAAGGCATCATCGCCGCCGAGAGCGTCGGTGCCGATACGGAAGAACGCGTAGGTCGTGACACCGGCAACGATCAGGCCGATCGCGACCGTTACCGCCCCCTCAGGCACTGCCTGACGACGGTCGGCGGACACCTCGGGGGTGTCAGAGGGCAAAGGGGCATCGGACACGGCCTGCGAGACGCTACTTCGTGAACGCCGATGGGCTGCGAACCTCGAGGCGACGGGCTCTCGGGGTCTGGCACGGGTAGCGTGCCCCCACGTGGAGGCATCGGAAGCGGTCGCGGTCATCGCGGTGGTCGTGATCGACACCGCGGATGATCAACTCGCGTCTTCGTTACGGGCATTCAACGATCAGAGTTACGCCGAACTGCAGTGGGTCTTTTTGGTCACGCCGGCGGCGAGCAGCGCCGATCCTGAGGGTTTTGCCGGTGTCACCCGACGGTTACGCGATCACGTCCCCGGGTCGGTGGTGCGACCGCTCGAGAACGACACGACATCGCGGGTCGCTGCAGCGAATGCGGTGGTCGACATTGTGGATGGTGCGCGTGGCCTGTTCTGGTTCTGCGACGCCCACACGGTGCCGGCCCGTGATGCCCTTGCACATCTCGTCACCGAATTGCAGCGGTCCAATGCGGGCATCGTCGGCCCGAAGCTGGTGGATGCGACCGATCGTCGTCGCCTGATCACCGTGGGTGCCGGCGTCGATCGTTTCGGCACCCAGCAGCCCGTCACCGAACCTGGTGAAACCGATCAAGAGCAGCACGATGCGGTGCGCGACGTCTTTGTGATGTCGACACGGTCGTTGTTGATCCGTGCCGACTTGTTCCAGGAGATCGGCGGTTTCGACCCGTCGGTGGCCGATGGAGGCGACGATCTCGACATCTGTTGGCGGGCGCACCTGGCGGGGGCTCGGGTGGTGCTTGTCCCCGATGCTGTCGTGGCTGACCGCCGCGGCCTGTCATTTGAACCCACCGATGGCGGCAGTGCCGCCGAACGGGCCCGCGTCGACACGGTTCTTGCACTCACATCTGCGTCACGCCTACCGGTGCGGATTGTGCAGATGATCATTCTCGCTGTGGTCGAGACCGTGCTCGGCTTGTTCACCGGCCGGGCCGGCGCAGCATGGCGATCGGCGACGGCCCTGGTGAGCGCACCAGCGCGCCTCGCGCGACTAGTCGCGCGCCGTCGCCGCGTATCGGCACATCGGATGATGTCGGATTGGGAAGTGCTCGGCCTGATGGAACGAGGCACGGTGCGCTTCGGCCGGTATCTGCGAGCACGCGACACCGCTGTGTACGTCGGGGCCACCACCACAGAACGCAGGTGGCGGGAACGGTCCTATGGGCCAGGGCTGGCTTGGGCCGGTGTGGTTCTGGGCATCGTGGTGGGCGCCCGCGAGATCATTACCTCAGGCGTGCCCGTCGTGGGGTCGTTCTCACCCTGGCCGTCTGGTGCGGGTGAGGCGATCGCCCGGTTCGCATCGTCGTGGGATCCATCGGGCGTGGGCGCGACGCAGGATGTGCCAACCCTCAACGTGGTGCTCGGGCTCATCGATACCGCGTTTTTGTTCCATGAGGGGCTCGCGGCGACGATGACCGTGCTCGGGGCATTGCTGCTCGGCGCGGGTGGTATGTGGCGGCTCTGTCAGGTGTTCCCGTCGGACCGTGCGCGTATCGCGGCCCTGGTCGTCTATGCCACAGCACCGGTCGCGACCGCGGCCGTTGGTGATGGCCGCTTAGAAGTGCTCGCCCTGCATGCCCTGTTGCCATGGACGATTCATCATGGTCGCCGGCTCGCAGGCATTGGCACTGCATCGCCCGACACCCTCGAAGGGGACCTATCCGATGGTGTGGTGGCGGTGCCCATCAGTCGGCGTGTGCGGTCGGCGTCGTTGCTGGCCATGGTGTCGGCGATCGCCGCGGCGTTCTCGCCGGTGACGCTGACGATCATCGTTGCCTCGCTGTTGATGATCGCGGTGGGGTCTGCCGCAGTGGTCGCCAGCCGTTCGGTGGTGGGGTGGTTCTTCGCGTCAGCCTTTATCGCTGGAGCGGGTGGTTGGTTGTTGAACCTTCCGTGGAGCATGCGTTGGGAATGGGCGACCCTGGGCGGGGGAGGTGCCACGGCCGATGGCGTTGAGATCGTCGCCGCCATCGCCCCAGCCGACACCACCGGTGGGGCGCAGTTGTTGACACTGGCTCTGTTCATTCCGGTGGTGGCGGCCGTGGCATTCACCCGAGCATGGCGTCTGACATGGGCGGTGCGGGGTGCAGCCCTCGTGCTGGTGCCCGTCGGCGTGATGGTCGCCGAACCGGGGTCGATCGGCGCGTGGCAGGTGCCAGGTCGGTGGCTGTTGATCGTGCCGGTCGTGGTCGGCTGTGCGCTCTGTGCGGCAGCGGTTGCCGGCAGTTTCGGGGTGGATGTTGCCTCTCGACGATTCGGCTGGCGTCAGCCCACCGCGCTCCTCGCCAATATCGCGATTCTGGTCGGCGTGCTGCCAGGGGTGGCGGCCATCGGTTCGGGCAATTTCGGCGCTCCCGACAACACCCTTCCCGATCTTCTTGCAACGCAGTTCCCTGCCCGGTCCGACGAGGGGTCGTATCGCGTGTTGCATCTGGGCGACCCTCGGTTGCTGCCGGTCCCGGGCCATGAGGTTGCACCCGGTCTGGCGATGGCGATCACCGATGCTGGGCCGGTGCCGTCGGTTCTATTGCCGATCCCGAGCGCATCGTCGGAGGTCGTGACCCGTGTCGCGGCCGTGCTCGATGAGGTGGCGGCCGGCACCACCACCCGGATGGGGCGACTCTTGGCTCCGCTCGGCATTCGCTATGTGGCCGTGCCGTTAGCTGACGGTGTGCATATTGATGTTGGGGCTGATGCCGACGGGCCGAGCGGCCTGGCCACCGCACTGACACGACAACTCGACGTTGCCGCAGTGCAGTCACCGCCCACCGTCGACGTCTACGTCAATCGGGCGTGGATTCCTCCCGCGGCATTCCTCACCGGTACCGCAGCGGAAGCGTCCCAACGCGCCGGTGATGCGGCATTGGCGACCGCTCAGATCGAGGGTGTGGGCTCAATCGTCGATCCGCGGGGGTCTGCCGTGGACCTCGTCGATGTCGTGGCCCGGCGTGGCGGCACCGGCACCATGGTGCCCGGCGATGGCGTGGTGCACCTCGCCGTGCCCGTCGATGATGCGTGGACGATTCGCATCGATGGGGCCGACGTGCCGATTCGTGCCGGTTTCGGTGTGACGACAGCTGCCGACATCACCTCAGCTGGATCACTGACCATCTCCTACGAACCGTCGCTGCGTCGTTGGCTATGGGTGGGGCTGTGGGCCGGGCTGTGGCTGATTGCGGTGGCCGCCACGATGCGGCCCTCGGCGCGGACGAGCCGTTCGGGCCGCGTCGCCGACGCCGATCGTTCCCCGGTGATAGATCTTGGTGGGTCTCATGGGTGACCGCCGGCGCATCCCGCGCGTGAACCGCCGCCACCCGGTGCTGATCGCCATTCTCGTGGCGGTGGTACTGATTATTCGAGGGGTGAACGCGGGTACGCACGACGTGCCATCGATCGAGTTCGGGTCGGCTGAGCCACCGTGGATTCCCGCGGTGCCGCCGGCAGGTGGGTTGTCGACCGCGTGGTACTGCCCGGGTGTGCCGGCGACCGGGGAGACCGGCGTGGGTGGATCTGTGATTGTGGCGAATCCCTCGGAGGCGACGGTGCAGGCGCGGGTCGGGTTCCTCGGCGCGGTCACTGGTGGATCGGAACGGGTGATTGAGATTGCGCCACGGGGTCGCATCAGCATTGATGTGGATGCCGAGGCCACTGGCGACTGGGTTGCTGTGGTGGTTGAGGTTGTCGGTGGTGTGGGTCTGGTCGAACAGCGCGTGTTCCACCCGTCGGTCGACGGGACGCTGCAATCGGTGACGCCGTGCACCACCTCGCTGTCGGGCGAGTGGTTCTTGGCCGATGGGTACACCGTTGGCGAGGCCCGCAATCTGGTCGTGTTGTCGAATCCGGGTACCGACACCGTGGTGGCCGATGTGGCCCTGCACACCGATGAGGGTGTGCGCACCACATTCAGTGGTGTGCCGGTGCCCGGCCGAGGGGTGCGGGTCATTGACGTTGCTGCCCAAGGTGCCGGCGCACGTGATGACGAACGGGTTGGGGTCATCGTGCGCGCGGCTCGTGGCGGCCTGATCGCGGGGCGGTTCCAACGCGCTGATGATGATGTGCGCGGTGCACCATCGGTGACGCTTGCAGCACCGGTGACGGCTGCGCAGTGGTGGTTCGCCGACGGCGACAAGGCACCCGGTGTGAGTGAGCGTTTCGCGTTGTTCAACACTGCTGATCGCGACATCGAAGTTGCCATTGTCTACCTCGCTGACGGTATCGACCCGGGAACGGCGCGAGCGTCGGTTGTGGTGCCAGCGGGTCGCGTCGCCACGGTCGATTCGGGCACCGTGTCCGGGTTGCCAGAAGGACCCCATGGTGCGGTGGTGTCCACTCTCGACGGCGACGAGTTGGTGGTGGAGCGCGTGTTGACGCGTTACGGCGATGGAAGTCGGGTCACGTCGATTGCTGCTGGCGTACCGGTGCGTGCTGACGGACTGTTGCCGACGTCGTGGTGGTTGCCCGCGGGTCCATCCATCCCGGTCGAACGGGGCCTCGTGGTGTTGAACCTCGACAATGTGGAACGCACTGTCAGCGTTAGCGCTCTCGGCGCCGATGGTGAGGTGACTCTCGGTGGTCTGGGCGAGGTCGTGGTGGCGCCGGCGGGCCGGGTCGATCTCGATCTGGTGTCTGATGTGGCCTTGAACCAGCCGCTGGTCGTGCGTTCCGATGGGCGGGTGCTGGTGGAACGCACGGTGCCATCGGCAGAGTTGTTCTCGTCGGCATGGGCCATCGCGGGAGAACCGACGCGCTGATCGTGTGCGCGGGCGATGCCTGCTCGCTGGTAGAACGATTCCGTGGAACGGGTTCTGATCGCAGCTGCCGTCATTGTGATTGCCGTGGGGGTCGCGCGTGTGGTGGCCGCACGGCGCCGCGCCGATGCGCCGACCCAGCCACGGCATCAGGTCCCCGAGCAGTTGGATCCAGCCGATCTCGCGGTGCTGGGGTGCACACCGGGTACATGGTCGGTGGTGACGTTCACGTCAGCCACATGCAGTACCTGCGCTGATGTCGTGGCCAAAGCCGAGGTCATGGCGGCTCCGGCGGTGTCGGTCGCCACGGCGTCGTATCAGGAGCAACGCGCGATCCACGATCGCTATGGCATCGATGCAGTGCCGACCTTGGTCATCGTCGACCCTGATGGAGTGGTGCACGGGGCATTTTTGGGACCGGTCTCCGCTACCGATTTGTGGGCAGCTGTTGCCGAAGCCCGCGAACCGGGATCGGTCCGCGCACCGGGTTCGGCGTGTGGCGGACACGGGGCACCCGTTGACGCCTCTGATTGACACCCGAGTGGGGCAGCGTTGTTGATGATGTGACGGGTCAGTCCGGGGTGCCGAGAACGTTGGCCTCGATCACTTCGTCGTCACCGGATTCGGTGAGGCCCTGCTGGATCAGCGACGCCACCGCCGGCCCATCGATTGTCTCCTGCTCGAGAAGCGCCTCGGCCACCAGTTCGAGTCCGCGGCGATGCTTGGTGAGCAGCTCCTCGGCGCGGCTCTCCTGGTCGCGCAGGATCCGCGCGATCTCATCGTCGAGCAGACGCGCCGTCTCATCGGAGTATTCGCGGCCGCTCGACATCAGATCCTCGCCGAGGAATACCTGCTGCTGTCCGGCCCAAGCCATCGGTCCGACCTCGTCGCTCATTCCCCACTCGCGCACCATGCGGCGAGCGATACCGGTGGCCTGCTCGAGGTCGTTGGCGGCTCCCGAGTTCAGATGGCCGAACATGATCCGCTCAGCCACGCGGCCACCCATGGCCTTGCAGATCGTGTCCTCGAAGTAGTCCTTCGAGTAGGTGTGGCGTTCTTGGGGAAGGCTCCAGGTCACGCCAAGGGCCATGCCGCGGGGAAGGATCGTGACCTTGTGGAGCGGGTCGCCGTTCGGCAGAACGGTGGCGAGGAGCGCGTGACCAGCCTCGTGATAGGCGGTGGCACGCTTCTCCTCGGCGTTCAGCACCATCGACTCACGGCGCGCGCCGAGTACGACACGGTCGCGGGCATTTTCAAAGTCGATGCGCTCGATCTGCTGCGAGTTGCGGCGCACCGCGATCAACGCAGCTTCGTTCACGAGGTTCGCGAGATCGGCACCGGCCATGCCGGGGGTTGCACGGGCCATGGTGGTGAGGTCCACGTCGGCACCCATGCGCTTGTCGCGGGCATGCACTTCCAAGATGGCGAGGCGCTCCTCGTATTCGGGGAGCGGCACCACGATCTGGCGGTCGAAGCGACCGGGACGCAGCAGTGCGGGATCCAAGATGTCAGGACGGTTCGTGGCCGCCATAATCACGATGCCTTCGGAGGTTTCGAACCCGTCCATCTCGGAGAGCATCTGGTTCAGCGTTTGCTCGCGTTCGTCGTGGCCGCCGCCGAGGCCCGCACCGCGTTTGCGACCGATGGAGTCGATCTCGTCGATGAAGATGATCGCCTTGCCCATGCGGCGTGCCTGCTGGAACAGGTCGCGTACCCGGCTAGCGCCAACGCCGACGAACATCTCCATGAAGTCCGAACCGGTGACCGACAAGAAGCCCACACCGGCCTCTCCGGCCACGGCGCGAGCGAACAGGGTTTTGCCGGTTCCCGGCGGGCCGACCAGCAAGATTCCCTTCGGCACACGGGCACCGATCTCGGCGAAACGCTCCGGCATGCGCAAGAAGTCGACGACTTCGGTGATCTCTTGCTTGACGCCCGTATACCCGGCGATATCGGAGAAGGTGGTGGTCGGCTGGTCGGTGGAGTACGCCTTGGCCTTGGAGCGGCCGATCGACATCATGTTGCCCATCTGGCCCTGGGCGCGACGTTGCATCCACACGAAGAAGCCGATGATCAGCATGACCGGAAGGAGGAGCCCGGCGAGGTTCAGCAGCCAATTAGATGACGGAGCATTGAACTCGTACTCGACGCCGCGGTCGTTGATGAGCTGCTCGTCGGCTTCCGACAGGCCGCGGTCGCCGCCACCGGTGGAGTTGAAACGGCTGCCATCGGTGAGTTCGCCCACGATGCGGCCGGTGGCATTGTCGATCTCGATCTGGGCGACCTCGCCCGCTGCGACACGGTCGATGAATTCCGAGTACGAGATCTGAGTGCCGTCATCACCTGAGGTCAACGACGGGAGCACGACCGCGGCGAGGAACACGCCAGCGGCCACCCACGGGGCCCAACGACGCCACTGTGGCGTCTCATTCTCGGCGCCATTGGGGGTGCTCGCTCGCTTCTGGCGCTGCTCGGGTCGAC